>JBKHIN010000010.1:0-21109 GCA_046538635.1 Alphaproteobacteria bacterium | reverse complement strand
CCCCAGTTCCGCGCCCGCCGCCGCCATCGCCTCGGCCAGCAGGAAGACATAGGCCGGGCCGCTGCCCGAAACGGCGGTCACCGCATCCATGAGGGTTTCGTCTTCGATCCACGCCGTCTCGCCCACCGCGCCCATGAGCCTTGCCGCCAGCTTCCGCTGCGCTTCGCCCGCATGTTCGTTGGCCGTGAGCACGGTGAACCCCATGCCGATGGCGGCCGGCGTGTTGGGCATCGCCCGCACCACGGGCGTCTCCGTGCCCAGCACCGAGGTGATGGTTCCGATCGAGGTGCCCGCAGCAATAGAGAGAACGGCGGAGCCGCCATCCGCCAGCGGCTTCAGCCCGGGCAGCACCTCGTTCATGAGCTGGGGCTTGATGGCGAGGACCGTCAGTTCCGGCTCTCCGGCGCCTGAGGGATCGGGCGCCAGCACGATGCGGCCGCTCTCGGCCAGTGCCTTGAGCCGCGGCCCCGGCGCGGGCTCGATCACGTGTATGTCGCAGTCGAGGCCTGCATCCTTCAGCCAGCCCTCGAGCAGCGCGGAGCCCATCTTGCCCGCGCCCACGAGCATCAGGGAGGATCGTCCCTCCGCAGCCATGGCTTCAGGCCTGGCCTTCCGTTTCGAACATGCAGGCGGAAACGGCCTCCTGTGCCGTCTTGCCCGCCCACAGCACGAACTGGAATGCGGGATAGAAACGTTCGCAGGTGTCCAGGCACAGTTTGAGCAGAGTCTCGCACTGTTCCGGCGTCACCGCGGCGCCGCCCTGCAGGAGCATCGTGTAGCGGTAGAGCAGCATGCCTTCATCCGACCACAGATCGAAATGTCCCGCCCACTGCTGCTCGTTCAGCAGGCCCAGAAGAGCGTAGATTTCGCTGCGCCGGTTTTCGGGCACCTTGAGATCGAAGGCGCAGGCCAGATGCAGGGATTCCAGCTCTTCGCGCCAGCTCAGGGTGAGCTGGTAATCGCACCAGCTGCCGGATGCCGATACATTCAACTCATCGTCCGTAGACCGCTCATACGCCCAGGTTTCCCCTTCCACCAATTCCTCGATGAGATCCAGCGGATTCTCCGCGACGGTTTCGGTGACGTATTGAGGAAGGGTTGTCATCTCGTACTCCTGCGTCCGGACCGATATTGATCGTCCACAGGGGAAACGCCGCCGGGCCGCCAACGATCCCCGCCGGGACCTACCGCCCGGCCTGTCCCCGCACTGCACGCCGCGAATGCGGCCATAAATCTACCGTGGGTGATTTGCGGCGGGCTGGCAAGCACCTCTCTTGGAGAGGCGAGCCCCGGTCCTAAGACCGCTTGCGGGGCTTTTTCTGGGTTCCCGGCGCCTTAACGGCCGCCAGTTCCGCCTCCAGCGCATCCAGGCGCGCGCGCAGCGTCTCCATCTCGGAGTTGGTTTTCGCCAGCAGGTCTTTCAGCGCCTCCACGTCCTCCCGCGAGGCCAGATCGAGGTCCTGGGCGATGCGCTCCATACGCAGGCGCAGCGCCGTCTCCACGTCGGCGCGCACACCCTGGGCGGCCCCGGCGGCGCCGGTGACGACGCGGGCGATGTCGTCGAAGAATCGGTTGTTGGTATGCATGGGTTCGAGGTGTCTTTCCTGTCCCGGCTCCTCGGGGCGTCCGGCGGCGCCGGAGGTCTTCCACGGGGGCCGAGACTGCCAGATTTTCTGAGTGCTTGACACCCTCGGAAGGCCGCGACACTGTGCCCTCAAGCTGGCACCGGGACGGTGCCCGCATAACCGGGGTGCATGGGCATTTCAATGACCGAAGCCGGTCCGCTGATCATCGATATCGATCCCAATCTCATCAAGATCGGCCCGCTGGCCATCCGCTGGTATGCCCTTGCCTATATCGCCGGTCTCGTCCTGGGCTGGCAGTACATCCGCTATCTGCTGAGATTCGACCGCCTGTGGGCGCGGCGCGATGCCGATTCCTTCCCCACCGAAAGACGCACCTGGTCGTGGCGGCGGCTGCCCTTCGTGCGACTCGCGTGGGAACGGATGCGCTGGGATTCGAAAACCCGCTCCAAATACAAGGTGACCCCTCCCGCCAAGCCGGACGACATCGACGACCTGCTCGTCTGGGCCACCCTGGGCGTGATTCTGGGCGGGCGGCTCGGCTATGTGCTGATCTACGGCATCGCCTATTGCGGACTGGCGGGCCCGGAAGTCGCCGCCTGCTATTCGACACCCACGGGCGAAAGCTGGGCCAGCTACTATCTCAACAACCCGCTCGAGATCCTGATGATCTGGAAGGGCGGCATGGCCTTTCACGGCGGGCTCGTCGGCGTGGTGCTGGCCATCATCCTGTTCGCCCGGGCGCGCGGGCTGGACATGGTGCGGCTGGGCGACCTGGTGGCGCTGGCCACGCCCATCGGCCTGTTCTTTGGGCGTATCGCCAATTTCATCAACGGCGAATTGTGGGGCAAGACGACGGACCTGCCATGGGGCATGGTGTTCGCGCGCGAACTGCGCGAGCGCGGCCTGACAGTGGACCAGCTCAGCCGGGAGGAACTGGCGGCCTTCACGCGCCATCCGAGCCAGGTCTACGAAGCGTTCCTGGAGGGGGCGCTGCTGTTCGCCGTCCTGCATTATCTGGCGCGCTATCGGGGCCTGCTCACCCGCCCGGGGCTGGCCATCGCCATCTTCCTGTTCGGCTACGGCATCGCCCGCGCGGTCAGCGAGGTCTACCGGGATTCCGAAGCCCGCATTTTCGCCGAGGGCAGCGGCATCACCATGGGCATGCTGCTGTCGTTGCCCATGTGGGCGGCGGGCGCCTTCTTCCTGTGGTATGCGCTGAGTCCGTCCCTGGGCGGACAGCAAGGCGCCAAGAGCGCCGCCCCGCCCGCGCCCGCCACGGAGAAGGCCGCGAAAAAGACGACGGACGAGGAGGCCGGAACGGCGGTTGGCGACGGTGAGCCGCGCACTTCTTGAGCGGATCCTCCGGCGCATCCGGCAGGCGGGCCCCATGCCGGTCTCCGAATACATGGCGCTGGCCCTGGGCGATCCGGAACACGGCTATTACACCACCCGCGATCCGTTCGGCGCATCGGGCGATTTCGTCACCGCGCCCGAAATCAGCCAGATGTTTGGTGAACTGACCGGCCTGTGGTGCGTGGAACACTGGCGCGCGCTGGGCCGTCCCGCGCCGTTCTCGCTGATCGAGCTGGGGCCGGGGCGCGGCACGCTGATGGCCGACGCCCTGCGCGCCGCGCGGCTGGACCCGCAATTCCTGAGCAGCGCCGCCCTGCATCTGGTCGAGACCAGCCCCCGCCTGCGGGAAATTCAGGCAAGCACGCTCAGCCCTACCGGGCTTAGCCCGGTCTGGCACGACGATGTGCGCAGCGCCCTTGAAGGCTCGGAGGGAGCGCCGTTCATCCTCGCCAACGAATTTTTCGACGCCCTGCCCGTGCGCCAGTTCGTCCGGGGACCGAAGGGCTGGCACGAGCGCATGGTCGGCCTGGCGCCGGAAGAGCCGGAACGGCTCGCCTTCGGCCTTTCGCCCGACGTCGTGGCGCCGGACTCTCTCGATCATCCCAGCGCGGCCACGGCGGAGGAAGGCGAGATGGTCGAACTGGCGCCGGCTCGAAACGCCGTGGCGAACGAGCTGGCCGCCGCCGTCGCCGGGCGTGGCGGGGCGCTTCTGGTCATCGACTACGGCTATGCCCGTCCCGCCCCGGGAGACACGTTGCAGGCGGTGCGGCGGCACGCCCCGCACGATGTTCTCGACGCCCCCGGCAGCGCCGACATCACGGCCCATGTGGATTTCGGGGCGCTGGGCCGCGCCGTGGGCCACGCCGGGGCCGAGGCTTACGGGCCCGTGACCCAGGGAGACTGGCTGATGCGGCTGGGCATCGGGGCGCGCGCGACCATGCTCGCCCGCGCCGCGCCCGGACAGGCCGCCGCCGTCGAGGCCGCCTTCACGCGCTTGACCGCACCGGACCGGATGGGGACCCTGTTCAAGGTACTCGCTGCCGGGCGGCGGGGCGATCCCGCACCGCCGGGCTTCGGCACTCCGGAAGGACCTGCCCGAGAGGGGGCCTGAATGACGCACAGCGCCACGCAGCCGGACGTTCCGGGCTCCGCGGCTCCGCCCTGCGGGCGGTCCTCGCTGCTGGCCGGCTGCAGCGGTGTCCGCCACGGCTTTTTCGGCCGCAGGGGCGGCGTCTCCTCGGGCCTGTTCGCAAGCCTGAACTGCGGGCCCGGTTCCGGTGACGCGCCGGAGCATGTGGCCGCCAACCGGGCCCGGGCGGCGGCTGCACTGGATGTCGAACCGGACCGGCTGGTGACGCTCTACCAGATTCACTCGGCGGAGGCCGTCACGGTCAGCCGCCCCTGGACGCGCGCCCAGGCGCCCCGCGCCGACGCCATGGCGACGCACGAGCCCGGCCTGGCGCTGGGTATCCTGACCGCCGATTGCGCCCCTGTCCTGTTTGCCGATCCGGAAGCGGGCGTCGCGGGCGCCGCCCATGCGGGCTGGAGGGGGGCCCTGTCGGGCGTCCTCGAATCGGCCATACTGGCAATGGAAAAACTGGGCGCACGGCGCGGCCATATCCGCGCCGCCGTCGGCCCCTGCATCGGCCAGCCGAACTACGAGGTGGGCCCGGAATTCCGCGAGCGGTTCCTTCAGGCCGCGGAGGATAATGGCCGTTTCTTCACGCCCTCGACGCGGGCGGATCACTGGCGCTTCAACCTGCCCGGCTATACCGCGGCGCGGCTGGCCGCTGCCGGGGTAAGCGCCGAAGTCACCGGAGAATGTACCTATGCGGACGAAGCGGCGTATTTCAGCTATCGCCGCGCCACGCACAGGCGCGAGCCGGACTATGGCCGCAATCTTTCGGCCATCGCGCTTTCAGACCGGGAGCCGCGGCACGCATGAGATGGGCGGGAAGCCAGGGAAGAGACGCGAGAAGCGAGAGAGATAACCCGTCGCGCCGGAGTGCCCGCCGGCGGAGGCTTCATCGCTTCTCGCTTCTCTTCCTCCTCCTCGGGACGGCGCTGCTGCTCGCCGGCTGCATGAAAAATTTCTACGAAACACCGCGCCCCTTCGAGGGCTCGCACCGCAACGACCCCATGATCGACAGCATCCTGCACGGGGCCAGCGTCGAAATCCGCCCCGTGGAAGGGTTGCCCGGGGAAGAGGGTGCGGCCCTCTCCCGCGCCATTTCGCAAGCCGCCCATGAGCACGACATCGCCGCCGTGACCGACGAGGGCGCGGAGATCGCAGACCGGCTGACGGGCACGGCGGAAATCGCCACGGGCTTTTCCGCGGAAAACCTGCCGGCGCGCCTGTTCCTGATCGGCCACAGGGAACGGCATCTGGGCCTGCCCGGGACCGGACGGCGCATCCCTGCCCCTGCTCCGCATACGGAAGTCCGCTTCTCATGGAAGCTCACGGACACCGGCGGTACGGTGAAGGACACGATGGAATTCACCCGGCTCGTGCCGGGCGCCCTGCCCCGGTTCGACGAGCGCGAACGCAAGGAGATCGCCGCGCGCACCGTGGGCTGGCTGCGCGCCTCGCTGGACCGGCAGGCCGCCTCGCCCGCACAGGCCGAGGCGCGCCGGAGCAAGCCCATCATCCTGGTTTCCCCGGTGGAGGGCGCGCCGGGCGACGGGCGCGTCAGCCTGACCAAGGCGCTCTCCGAACTGCTGACCGCCACCGGTGCCTGCGAGGTGCTGGCGGCTTCCGAACAGGCGAGCATTCCCGAGGGGCGGAACGCCTACCGGGTCACGGGCCGGGTGGAGGTTAGCGACGGGGGGCCGGAAACGCAGATCGTCTCCATCGCCTGGACGCTGAGCGATTTGGCGGGCACGGAGATCGGCACCGTCAGCCAGCAGAACGCCACGCCGCGCGGCAGCCTGGACGGCGCCTGGGGCGACATCGCCTATGCGGCGGCGATGGGCGCACGCGACGGCCTGCTGGCGCTGATGGCGCGCACGGCCGCGCCCGCCTCGGTTGAATAAAACCCCGACAATGCGCGCTGTACTGCAGCCAACCGGTTTACGGCGCAGCAGCGCATTGGTAGATAAGCCATCCTGGCAGATGGGCCGGCTCATCGGCGCAGCCCTCCATCTCCGCTCTTTCCCGCGCAAGCGGGAATCCGAGGCTACATCATCGGGCCTTTGAGCGGGTCGCCCTGGGTCCCTGCTTTCGCAGGGATGAGCGGGAGAAGCAGGCGCTGCCCGGATGCGCCAATTTTAACGCATCCTTATCCCGGCCGGTGAAGATGTCCCGGCCCCGGGCGGAATGGTGACGGTATGATGAAGCTCCTGGCTGGCAACAGCAATCAGACGCTGGCGAAGGATGTCGCCGAGTACCTGAACCTCAAGCTCACCAAGTCGGTGGTCAAGCGTTTCGCCGACATGGAGGTGTTCGTCGAGATTCACGAAAATGTCCGCGGCGAGGACGTGTTTCTGATCCAGTCCACCTCCTTTCCCGCCAATGACAACATCATGGAGCTGCTCATCTGCATCGACGCGCTCCACCGCGCATCGGCGCGGCGCATCACGGCGGTGATCCCCTATTTCGGCTATGCGCGGCAGGACCGCAAACCGGGGCCGCGCACGCCCATTTCCGCGAAACTGTGCGCCAATCTGATCAGCACGGCCGGAGCGAGCCGGGTGCTCACCCTCGACCTGCATGCCGGGCAGATCCAGGGTTTTTTCGATATCCCGACCGACAACCTGATCGCCGCCCCCGTGCTGGAGCGCGACATCCGCGAGCTGTTCGACTTGAGCCAGCTCATGGTGGTCTCGCCCGATGTGGGCGGCGTGGTGCGGGCGCGCGAGCTGGCGCGGCGGCTGGGCGTCGATCTTGCCATCGTGGACAAGCGCCGCGAGCGGGCGGGCGAATCAGAAGTCATGAACATCATCGGCACGGTGGAGGGTCGGCGCTGCGTCATGGTGGACGACATCGTCGATTCGGCGGGCACGCTGTGCAACGCCGCCCAGGCGCTCATGGACCACGGCGCATCCGAGGTCCACGCCTACGCCACCCACGGCGTGCTCTCCGGCGGCGCCGTGGCCCGGGTGCAGAGCTCCATGCTCAAGAGCCTCGTCATCACCGACTCCATCGAACCCACCAGGGAAGTGCTTGAAGCCCAGAACATCCGCGTTCTGACCATCGCCCCCCTGATCGGCGAGGCCATCCGTCGGATCGCGAAAGAGGAAAGTGTTTCGAGCTTGTTCGATTGAGCCTTCGCAGGCCGCAGCGGTCATGACACAATCATGAAAAAGGTGACGGCCGCGTCAAGTTGTCGAAGAAGCACTCTTCTTGCAAAGCTGTTGAAGGCATAAGGGCGGATGACGGCGGGCGGCAGAGCGGCGCCCGCATACGGGGGCAGTTCATGTTCAAACGTATCGCGTTGGGTCTGGCGGCATTGCTGGCCGTGTTCGTCGGCCTGTCCGTGTTCGGCGGATCGCTGTTCTGGCATCTCATCGGCGTGGGCAGGGATCTGGAAATCAGCGGCAGGGCCCCGGTGGTCAATCCCGGCGCCGGCAGAGACGCCACGGGCTGGCCCCGGTACGGTCAGGATGCCGGCGGAAACCGGTACAGTGCGGCGGATCAGATCACGCCGGAGAACGTTTCCCGCCTCGAAGTGGCCTGGACCTACCGCACCGGCGATCTCGCCTCGAAGTCCGGCGTCATCCGGGAAAGCGTATTCGAAGCGACGCCCGTCCTCGTGGAGGGCATGCTGATTTTCTGCACGCCCTTCAATGAAGTCGTCGCCCTCGATCCGGGCACGGGCGAACAGCGCTGGCGCTACGATCCCGAAATCGACCTGAACCAGCGCCCCGCCAACAAGTTCGTCTGCCGGGGCGTCAGCCACTGGCGCGACCCGGACGCGGCGGAAGAGGTACCCTGCGCGGCGCGTATCTTTACCGGCACGAACGATGCGCGGCTGATCGCGCTCGATGCCCGAACGGGCGCTCCGTGCAAGGATTTTGCCGACAACGGCCAGGTGCGGATCGATCCGGGCAAGGACCTGGTCTGGCCGGGCGAATTCCAGATTACCTCCCCGCCTGCCATCATCGGCGATACCGTGATCGTGGGTTCGTCCATTTCGGACAATGTCCGCCTCGAAGCGCCCTTCGGCACGGTACGCGCCTATGATGCCCGCACCGGCGCCCTGCGCTGGAGCTTCGACCCCATTCCCCGCGGCGAAGACGATCCCGCCCGCGCCACCTGGCCTGAAGGCGGGCCGCCGCGCGAGGGTCATGCCAATGTCTGGGCCGTCATGTCGGTGGATGAAGAGCGTGACCTCGTCTTCCTGCCCACTTCAAGCCCCAGCCCGGATTTTTACGGCGGCCTGCGGGCGGGTGACAATCTCTATACGGACTC
This sequence comes from Alphaproteobacteria bacterium, assembly GCA_046538635.1. Lineage (GTDB taxonomy): Bacteria > Pseudomonadota > Alphaproteobacteria > JAJFIK01 > JAJFIK01 > JBKHIN01. The sequence continues at coordinate 12,760 of JBKHIN010000010.1, read as the reverse complement.
GGTCGTGGCCCTGCGCGGCTCCACAGGGGAGATGGTCTGGCATTTCCAGGCGATTCACCACGACGTCTGGGACTACGATCTGCCCGCCCAGCCCGGTCTTTACACGGTCCGGGTGGACGGTGAGCCGCGCGACGTGGTCGCTCAGGTCACCAAGACGGGGCTCGTTTTCGTGCTCGACCGGGACACGGGCGAGCCCGTGCTTCCGGTGGAGGAACGCGGCGTGCCGCAAAATGGCGCGCCGGGCGAAGTACTCTCCCCCACCCAGCCTTTTCCAGTGGCGACGCCGCCGCTGGTGCCCACACAGGTCACACCGGACGACGCCTTCGGCCTGACCTTCTGGGACAGGCGCCTTTGCGCGGCTCAAATCCGCAAGTCCCGCGCCGACGGGCTCTACACTCCGCCGAGCCTTCAGGGTACGATCCTTTATCCGTTCACCGGCGGCGGCGCGAACTGGGGTTCGGCGGCCTTCGACTCCACGAGGAACCTGCTTGTCGTGAACGTCAGCAGCGTTGCCCATATCGTGAACCTCATTCCGTCTACGGAGGTCGAGCAAGCGGCCGCAAACCAGGGGTCCGACGAGGATGTCGGCCGCCAGACCGGCGCGCCCTTCGGCAGCAATCGCAAGATGCTCATGTCGCCGATCAAGCTGCCCTGCACGCCGCCGTCCTGGGGTATGCTGGCGGCGGTCGATCTGGTCAGCGGGCAGATCGTCTGGCGCAAGACGCTGGGCACCACGAAGGACCTGGCGCCCGGCGCCCCGGCCCTGAAGCTGGGCACGCCCAATCTGGGCGGCCCCGTCATCACGGCGAGCGGGCTCGTTTTCATCGGTGCGACGATGGACCACTACCTGCGTGCCTTCGACGTGGCGACGGGCCGCGAATTGTGGAAGGGCCGCCTGCCCGCGAGCGGCGTGGCGACGCCCATGACCTATGAATGGGAAGGGCGGCAATATGTGGTCATCGCGGCGGGCGGCTATGTGCGCCTCGGCCTCACGCCCGCCGACCATGTCGTGGCCTTCGCATTGCCGCCGCCCTGACCCCGGAAAGCCCCGAGCCGATATCGTGATGGCATTATTTCCGAATTTCGCAATTTGACAATATACATACATGTATGTATATACTGTGAGTATGAGAGTACACAGCGAACAGCGCACGGAAACGACACGTCGGCGTTTGTGCGACGCCGCGATCGAGGTTCTGGCCGAGCACGGCGTTCGGGAAGCCAGCTTTGTCAAAGTGTGTGAAAAGGCCGGTCTTTCGCGTGGCGCCATCCACCACCATTACGAATCCATGCCCGAACTTCTGGCGGACGTGGTCAGAGAAATTTACGACCGCCTGTTCACCCGCGTCATCGGCGAACTGCCTGCAGCCGACACGGGCAAAAACGGTCTCCCGGACGCCATCGACACACTCTGGTCCCATCTCCAGTCGCCGGTGTTCCGCGTACTGCTCGACATCCGTGCAGCGATGATGTCGGATCCGGAACTGGCTTCGGCTGTGGCCGGACCCCACGACCGTATCAATCGCGAAATCATCACGCGCACCCTGGAGCGCTACGGGGGAACCCTGGATGAAGCGACGGTCCGCATCATCCTGGCCGCCTTGACCGGCTTTGCCCTGCAATTTTTCACGCTTGCGCACGAACCCGGCTCCCGTCCGCAGGCCTATATTTCCGAGTTCCTCCCCATGCTGAAGGAGTTCGTCAGAAAGCGGGGGCACTAGAGTTATGGTTTCCTTGTTCGCCGTATCTGTAAAACTTTTCACGCGCCGTCTCCAGCCGCGGCTTATCATCGGCCTTGTTTCGGTCCTTCTGGCCGCGCCGGCGGCCGAAGCGAAAGACCTGTTGTGGCAGACGAATTCCGGAGGCGACGATATTCACATCTACGACATCGAGACCGGCAAGCTTGTGCGACGCCTCGTTGTCGGCGATCATCCGCATGGGATCGACACGGCGCCCGGTTCGGCCACGGTTTTCATTTCGCTGGAACGCAACGGGCGTCCACATGGCGAACTTCTGTGGATCAATAAACATTCTTTCAAGATCGAGCATCGGCTCAAGGTGGGACGCCAGCCCCATGCCATCGCCGTAACGCCGGATGGAAGATGGATCTATGTTCCGTGCCGTGACGGCCACTACTGGGTCATTGACAGCCGCCGGCGCGAGGTCGCCGCCAAAATCGGCACCGGCGGGCGGCCGCACAACACTACGGCCGAACCCGACGGCAAATTCATGTACCTCTCGCCCATGGGCGATCCGGAGCGGGTGACGATCGCAGCTCCACAACGGGGCCACAAGGTGGTGGGAGAGATTCGCTTCTCGGACTCCGTGCGGCCGGCTGCCATCGCCCCGTCGCGCCATCTTTTCTTTCAGCAAGTGGACGGTCTCAATGGTTTTGAGGTCGCAAGTTTGTCCCGCCGCGAGCGCATTGCCCGCGTCGAACACAGCGGCAGTCTGGGACTTCGCATTTGGCCGGAATCAATCGGATTTCTCGGCTGGTCGGGGTTGAACCGGTGTCACGGGCTGGCTGTCCGGCCGGGGGATCGGGAAATCTGGTCGGTATGCGCCGGGCGCGTCACAATCCACTCCATCGATTCACGGGCGTTCACGCAACTGGCGCAATTCAAACTGCCGGGAAAGGGTTACTGGCTGACATTCTCTCCGAACGGACGATTTGCGTTTATCGCCCTCTCTAAACGCTCCGAAGTGGCGATGGTGGATGCCCGGACCCGCAAGCTGGTCCGGCGCTTTCCTGCCGGGCAGAGCCCCAAGCGCAATCTTGTGATACCGGCGCGGCGATAGGACGGGGTCACCCTCGTGAGACCATCAGTTCGAAGCCGGACCGGCACCGGAAGCAAAACCGGGCCCGCTGCTGATCAGCGTGATTTTCTGCCAGATCTTGCGGCCCAGATTGGTGGTCAGCGCCTCGATATCGTTGGCGGCGGCAATGATTTCGGTATCGTCCGAACGTTCCTCGTAGAGGGCGGCCAGCTTCCCGGTCAGCGACAGCATTTCCGTGCAGTAATCCAGATAGCGGGCCAGTTCCTCTTCGGTCATGTCGCGGGTGGGTGAGGAGGCCGTGGGCTTGATCTTGCCCAGAATGACGGCCGGATCCTTCGTAAGCTGATGCATGTCGACGACATGGGCGAAAGTGCGCAGTTCGTGCAGGTGCCCGAGGATGACGTGCCGCCGAATCCGCGCCTCCGCCGTCAGAAGGAACCAGATGGCCACCGCGGCGAGGATCACCAGATTGACGATGGATTCGAGCGCCTGCGTAACTTCCGCGCCGTTGGCGTGCTGGCCGAAGGGCAGCCATTCAAGCAGACCCAGATACCGGGCAGCGGCATACAGGGCATAGAGGAAAGCCGCGACCACCACAAAGGTGACCGTCCGCAGGAACAGATGGGGCCGCCGCGCCGCCCGCACGCGGGCCGCCGTCAGCCGTGCCGTCTCCACCAGATCCGCGCACACAGCCGCAAGGCCGGAACCGGGAAACCGCTCCCGGATGCGGGCATGGAGCTGCTCCAGGGTCTGAACAATCTTGTGGGCTTTCAGATGCTGCGCCACGGTCCCCTCCCCGCCTGTGGCATTCTAAGCGGACAGACTATCATGCCCATGGCGATTCGCGATCCCTGCGAGACCCTGCAACCGGACGGAGCGCCTGCCGGAGACCCATGACCGAAACGACCCCCCGTCCCATCGCGTCTTCCATCTACACCGACCCGTGCCGGAGCGAGGCCATCGCCGCCGCGCCGCCCTGCGCGCCCTCGCGCGCCGGCCCCTTCGTGCTGGCGGCGGCGATCCTGGCCTCCGCCATGGCCTTCATCGACGGCACGGTGGTTAACGTGGCCCTGCCCATCATCCAGCGGGATCTGGGGGCGAGCGCCATCGGCCTGCAGTGGATCGTGGAGAGCTACGCCCTCTTCCTCGCCGCCCTGCTGCTGACGGCGGGCGCGATGGGCGACCGGTTCGGGCGGCGGCTGGTGTTTGCCGTCGGCGTGGGCATTTTCGCCGCCGCGTCGCTCTGGTGCGGGCTGGCCGCCTCCGTTCCGGAGCTGATCGGGGCCCGCGCGGCGCAGGGCATCGGCGCGGCCCTGCTGGTGCCCGGATCGCTGGCGCTGATCGGCGCGCATTTCCCCAAGGAGACACGGGGCCGCGCCATCGGCACCTGGTCGGCGGCGACGGCACTTACCATGGCGCTGGGGCCGGTGCTGGGCGGCTGGCTGGCCGAAAACGTTTCCTGGCGCTGGATTTTCTTCATCAATCTGCCGGTCGCCGCCGTGGCGCTCGCCATCACGCTGACGCGGGTGCCCGAAAGCCGGAACGAAAACGACACCGCCCCGCCCGACTGGACGGGAGCCGCGCTCGCCACCTTCGGCCTGGGCGCGCTTGTCTTCGGCCTGATCGAGGCCGGACGGCTGGGCCTGGGCGATCCGCTGGTGGCGGCCGGGCTTACCGCAGGCGTGGCTGGGCTGGCGGGTTTCTGGTTGCATCAGTTGCGCAGCTCCCATCCCATGATCCCGCCCGGTCTGTTCGGCTCGGGCACGTTCACGGGCGCCAATCTGATGACGCTGCTGCTCTATGCGGCGCTGGGCGGGGCGCTGTTCTTTCTGCCGCTCTACCTCATTCAGGTGCGCGGCTATACGGCCACCGGCGCGGCGGCGGCCTTCCTGCCCTTTGTCGTCATCATGGCGGCGGCCTCGCGCAGCAGCGGGGCGCTCGCCGACCGGCTGGGCGTGCGCCTGCCGCTGATCGCGGGTCCGGCGGTAACGGCAGCGGGCTTCGGCCTGCTGGCGGCGCCGGGGCTGGGCACCGGCTACTGGACGGAAATCTTCCCCGCCATCGCCGTCCTGGGCGGGGGCATGGCGCTGACCGTGGCGCCACTGACCACCGCCGTGATGAGTTCGGTCCCGGACGGCCGCGAGGGCACGGCGTCGGGCATCAACAACGCCGCTTCCCGGGTGGCGGCGCTGCTCGCCATCGCCGTCTTCGGCCTGATCGCCGTGACCCTCGCCGAGGGGCAGTTGCGCGCCCAGCTTTCCGAAATGCTGCCGGCCGAATTCGCGGGCGACGTCACCCGCATGACCTTCGCCTTCGGCGCCGTGGAACTGCCGCCCGATCTCGACCGCGAATTCGGCGACACGGTGCGCGCGCTGGCGAAGCGGAATTTCGCCGAGGCTTACCGCGTGATCATGTGGCTGGCCGCCTTGATTTCACTTGCCGCCTCCGCGCTCGCCTGGTTGCTGGTGCGTCCGGAGGGGGAGGCGCGGGAATAGTTGATGCGCGGCAAAGCGCCTGCTATTCGGCGCGCAGTTATTTCGTCCGGCCCCTCACCCTCCCACGCCGCTTTCGCGGCGCGGGCCCCTCCCACTCCCGGCGGGAGAGGAGCTTAGGATGCCGCGCCGTGCCACCTTCACCTCTCCCTCGGGAGAGGTCGGCGAGGCGAAGCCGAGCCGGGTGAGGGGCGCGCACGTAAACCGGAGCAAACCGCCCATGATTCCCCGTTACAGCCGTCCGGAAATGGCCGCCCTCTGGTCGCCCGAGGCAAAGTTCAGCATCTGGTTCGAGATCGAGGCCCATGCCTGCGACGCGCAGGCGGAACTGGGCGTGATTCCGAAAGAGGCCGCCGCGGCGGTGTGGGAAAAGGGCGCCTTCGAGGTCGCGCGCATCGACGACATCGAGCGCGAGGTGAAGCACGACGTCATCGCCTTCCTGACCAACCTCGCCGAGCATGTAGGACCGGAAGCGCGCTTCGTGCATCAGGGCATGACGTCCTCGGACGTTCTCGACACCTGTTTCAACGTTCAGCTCGTGCGCGCGGCGGACCTTCTGCTCGCCGATCTGGACGCGCTGCTCCGTTCCCTGAAGAAACGCGCGGCCGAACACAAGCTCACGCCCACCATCGGCCGCAGCCACGGCATCCATGCGGAGCCCACCACTTTCGGCCTCAAGCTCGCGGGCTTCTATGCCGAATTCGCCCGCGCCCGTTCGCGCCTCGAAGCCGCGCGGGCGGAGGTCGCCACCTGCGCCATCTCGGGCGCGGTAGGCACCTTTGCCCATATCGACCCGCGCGTGGAGGCCCATGTGGCCGCGAAGATGGGGCTCGCCCCCGAACCCGTGTCCTCCCAGGTGATCCCGCGCGACCGGCATGCGATGTATTTCGCCACGCTGGCCGTGATCGCCTCTTCCATGGAGCACCTCGCCACCGAAATCCGGCATTTACAGCGTACGGAGGTTCTGGAGGCGGAGGAGTATTTCTCCTCCGGCCAGAAAGGTTCCTCCGCCATGCCCCACAAGCGCAATCCGGTACTGACCGAAAACCTCACCGGGCTGGCGCGCATGGTGCGCGCCTACGCCCTGCCCGCGCTCGAAAACGTGGCGCTCTGGCACGAGCGGGACATTTCGCACTCCAGCGTGGAGCGCATGATCGGCCCGGACGCCACGGTGACGCTGGATTTTGCGCTGGCGCGCCTTACGGGGGTGGTCGAAAATCTGGTGGTCTATCCCGAACGCATGAAAGCCAATCTGGACCGTCTGGGCGGCCTCATTCATTCGCAGGCCGTGCTGCTGGCGCTGACCCAGAAAGGGGTGCCGCGCGAAGACGCCTACCGCCTCGTCCAGCGCAACGCCATGCCCGTCTGGGAGCAGGGCGGGGAGTTCCTCGACCATCTGAAGAAGGACGCCGGGGTTACGGCCCATCTGCCCCCGGACGAACTCGACGCCCTGTTCAGCCTCGACCGCCATTTCGCCCATGTCGACACGATCTTCGCGCGGGTGTTCGGCGAAGAGACGGCGGAAAAGACGGCAAGGCCGGCGCGCAGCGCCTGATGCCGGCGGGTCAGCGCGGTTCCCGGATCATCGGGTGCATCACCGGCGATGAACCGGCCTGCATTTCGCCCATCACCTCGAAACCGTGACGCTCATAGAGCGGAACATTGCGCGGATTTGTGGACTCCAGGTAGGCCGGCAGCCCTTCCTCGTCACACCGGCGCACCGCGTGTTTCATGAGAGCGCTGCCCAGTCCCCGGCCCTGACAGGCCGGATCCGCCGCGATCATGGGCAGATACCAGCAGGGGCGGTCATGGGGGTGAAATTCCGCCATTTGCCCCATCAGCGCCGCGGCTTCCTCCGCCGTTTCAGGCGCGACTGTCGTTTCGATCAGGTTGGAAAGCTTTTCGGCATCGGGCTCCACGCCCGGCGGCAGCCAGAGCGCTGCGGCCCTGAAATCATCCGCGTACCACGCCGTTTCGTGCTCGAACGCCCGGCCGCCGAAGGCCGCGACGAATTTCGGCATTTCCTCCAGGTAGGTCTTTGCATCCGGCCAGACCCAGCGCAACACCGGGTCGGCGGCAAAGCCCAGGGTGATGAGCTGAAGGATTCTCTGGCGGCCGGAATCAGCCGCAGTTTGGATCGAGGGTAACGCCATAGCATGCACTCCGGATTTCGGTCGTGAAGGACGGCTATATCGAAACCGCAACCCTGAGACCAGAGTTGCGGCCGTCCGGGCCGGGCTGAAGCGGAAAAAGTGACGCCGGCGTCATTAATACAGGGCACGCGGAACTTCGGGAGGCGGAGCGGATACACTTCATTGGCGCGGCCGGACAGTGGAATTCATTCTCGCCGGAGGTAGCAGATCAGCCTCCTTTTCGTTAGGCTGTACACGCCAGGCTGCGCCAACATCGAGCGATACAGGGGAAAGCATATGAGCAAGGACGACGAAAAGCGTCCCGACGACGTGAAGTCCCGCCGGGAGCTGCTGGCGGCGACGGCCAAATTGTCGGCGTTCCTCGGCGCCGTGGGCGTTGCGGGCACCGGCCTCGCCGGAGCGGCGGCGGCCCAGAAGGACGATGCCACTACGCCCTCGGACTCCAAGGTCCGCGAAGGGGTCGGAGGGGGCCCGCACACGGAAGCCGTTTCGCCCTCGGACCTGAGAGGCAAGCGCATACTGCCCGCGGTGCAAAGGCGGGAGCTCAAGGGCCTGCTGCGGGACGCCATGCGTTCCGGGAACACGCAGGCGGCGCTCAAACGGCATCCGAAACTCAAGCTGAACCGCAGGCAGGAAGCCGCCCTCAAGCGGATGTCCCGGCAGGACTGGGCGGCGCTGCGCCGTCTGGAGGCCAAGCTGGCGCCGCTGGAAGAACTGGCGGCCGGCGATACGGGCTACGTCTTCTGGTAAGCGGAAGAACGGAAACAAGCAGCCGGGAGAGGGCGAAACCTGTCCCGGCCGCATGATCGAGGATGCCGATGATCGCCGAGGCGCAATCCGGGGATTTCGCGCCGGACGACGCGGATGCCTGGTTCCACATGTTCCACCGTTCGCTGGGCGTGCATCTGACGATGCGCTGCCCGCTGCGCTGCGCCCATTGCTCCGTGCACAGCGGTCCGGAACGCCATGAGACCGTGGACGGCCCCCTGCTTCTCTCGCGGCTGGAGGAAATGGGCCGGGAAGGATCGGTCAAACGCCTGTGCCTGTCGGGGGGCGAGCCCTTTCTCGTCCGCACGCTGCTGATGGACATTCTGGAGATCGCCGAACGCCACGGCATCGTCACCATCATCAACACCGCCGCGCACTGGGCGGGCACGCCCCAAAGGGCGCGCAACACGCTCAGGGACATTCCGGACGGCGTGCATATCGCGGTCAGCGCGGACCAATATCACACCGAATTCGTGCCCATCGACAATGTGCGCAATGCGTTGCAGGCATCCCTCGAGCGCGGCCTGTTCACCGCCCTCGTTCTGCGGGCATGGGACGGTGAGAGCGATCCGTTCACGCATGAACTTCGCGCCTTCCTGGGCGAGGAACTGTGGTCGTCCGTCAAGCTGGACATCGACGTGATCAAGCATGTGGGACGGGGCGAGGATCTGCCCCGCCGCACGCCGCAGGCGCCCGTATCGCCCGGCGACATCCGCGCCGGCTATTGCGATTTCGCCGATCAGCCCGTGGTCGACAGCGACAACACGGTGCTCGCCTGCTGCAATACGCAAGGCGCGCGCGGCGCCCCGCACCTGCATCTTGGTCATCTGGAGAGCGACAGCGTGACCGGCATCACGGAAAAGGCCGACCGCGACCTCATTCTTCAGGCGATCCGGGTCTGGGGACCGGCGGCGCTGCGCGACCTCCTCAAGGAGGGCGGGCTCGGCCACCGGCTGGCCGCGGCTTATCCCGATGACAGCATATGTCATCTGTGTACAGATATCTGCTCGAAACCCGATCTCGTGGAATATCTGCAGCGGCGGCTCAATGAACCGGATCTCTACGCCGAGCTGGCGGCCTCCCGGCTGTTGCGTTACGGCGAGAGCTTCCCCGATCTCGAAACGCGCGAAGAATTGGAGCGGGCGTGAACAGCCTCAACCAGGACTGGGACCCCCACGGATTTACGCGGCATTTCGGCAAATGCCTGATCGTTCAGATCACGGCGCAATGTCCGCTGGAATGCGCGCATTGTTCCGTCAGCTCCGGGCCGGACCGGACGGAACAGTTCACTACAGACGAACTGACCGCGCTCATCCACGACATCGCCGATGACGGGCGCACGGAGCTTGTGGTCCTGAGCGGCGGCGAGCCCTTCCTCAAGCGGGAGCGCCTGGCGGCTGTCCTGGAGGCGCTTCATGCGAACGGGCTGAAGGCGGGCATTACCACCTCCGCCTCCTGGGCGCCCACGGAAGCGCGCGCGCGGCAGATGCTGGAGAGCCTGAAATACGAGGTGATTTCCGAACTCGCCTTCAGCGCCGACCGCCATCACCTGCCCTTCCTGTCTCTGGAGCATGTGAAGAACGGCATCAACGCCGCCCTGTCGCTGGGCATTGCGGTGAACGCCTTCATCTGCCTGGACGGCGAAAAGGATGATTTTCTCGATCGTTTCCGCGCCGAAATGGGCCCGGAGATCATGGAGCGCATCGGCGTGCGCCTGGCCAATACCCATGTGGCGGGCCGTGCGGCGCGGCGGCGCGAATTCGAGGCCATCCGGCGGCCCGTTCCGTTCGAGGACCTTCCCGACCAGGTCTGCAATTCCCCCGCGGCGCCGGCCATCACGCCGGAGGGCCGCCTGATGGCCTGTTGCGGCGACAACATGGCGGATGCGGAAAACTGGCCGGCCCTGCAACTCGGCGACGTCAGGCAAGATGATTACGGCGCCATGCTTGACGATGCGGATCGTGATCTGCTCATCCAGGCGCTGCGCGTTTTCGGCCCCAAACATCTGGCCGGCATCGCCATCGAGGCCGGCGCGCTTCGGCCGCCGGAGGCCGATTCGCGGAACATTTGCGATATCTGCCGCCGGGGGGTGACCAATGAGCAGGCGCTGGCGGCCATCCGCGACTGGCTGCGAGACCCGGACGTGCAGGCGGAAATCTCCGTGCGGCGTTTCCTGATGTATGAGGAATTGAGCACCGTGCAGAGTGAGGCGTCATGAGCGCCGGGCCCCTGCCCTTCAGCGCCATCCTGGCCGAGCGGACGGAAACGGCCCGCCTGAGCTTCAACCAGTGCTGGGCGCAATTGCTGGCGGCAGACGCAGTGCGCGAGCGCTTCATCGCCTATATGGTGGAGACGTTTCACTATGTCCGCTTCACATGCCCTCTTTTGCAGCGCTTCGAGGAGCGGCTGCGCCCGGAGATCCCCGAACTTGCCGGCTATCTGGCCCACCACCGCGAGGAAGAGCAAAATCATGACCTGATGCTGCTCAGCGATCTCGCGTGTCTGGGCCTTTCGGAGGCGGCGGTGCGGGCCTCCACGCCGCGCCGCGAGACGATCGCGCTGATCGGCAGCCAGCTCTACGCCATCGACCACGCGCCGCAGCGTCTGGGCCATCTGGGCTACGGCTATGCGCTGGAAAGTTCGCCCGGCGCCCCGGAGGCGGCGGACAGCCTCGCGGCCCGGCTGGACCTGCCCGCGGAGGCCCTCTCGACCTACCGCCTCCATTGCGAACTCGATCCCGGACACGTCCGGGAACTGGAGGAAACCATCGACCGCTTCGTCACCGCCCCCGGGGAACAGGAGGCGGTGCTGGAGAACATGGAAATGACCCTGCGCTTCCTGAGCGAACTGGCGCTTTCCTGCGCCCTCGACCCCGCAGAAGAGATCGAGGCGCAGCTTTCCCGCCTGGCGGCCGGCGGCGCAGAGCCCGCCGCTCAGCCTTCCGCCTGAATCTGCTCCACGGCCCTGGCCATCAGCTCCTCCATCTGGCGGCGGATCTGATGGTCCGAAATGTCGAGATTCTTGGCGTCGAAATCCGCGCGAATCTTGCGGAAGACGTCCTCCTCCCCCGGTTCCTCGAAATCGGCCTTGACGACGGCGCGCGCATATTCCTCCGCTTCCGCCCCGCTCAGGCCGAGATGTTCCGCTGCCCACAGGCCCAGCAGCTTGTTGCGCCTTGCGGTGGCCTTGAAGCGGAGTTCCTCGTCATGGGCGAATTTGCTTTCGTAGGCCTTTTCACGTTCGTCGAACGAGCTCATGAAGCTGATCCTTCCTAAGAGAAACCGATTATGCCGCGATTTGGCTTATGGGTATCCCCGCACCGCGCGGTTTGCAACTGCGCCCGCGCGTCCCATATGAGCGGGGAGCCGGTGTGCATTGCGGGCAGGCGCGCCATGAGCTAACGTCCGGCGCGTGGAATCGCCGCTCTTGAAACGGGCGCACCCGCGAGGGCGCGGGACAAGCTTTCCGGCCATCACAAAGAACAGGCCGGGGCCCCTGCCGGCCCGGCTGGAGATCACCAGATGAATCGCCGCAGACTTGTGTATGAGGGCAAGGCCAAAATTCTCTATGAAGGGCCGGAGCCCGGAACGCTGGTCGTCCACTTCAAGGACGACGCCACCGCCTTCAACAATGAAAAGCGCGCCGTGATCGACGGCAAGGGGGTGCTCAACAACCGCATCTCCGAGCACATCATGGACAGCCTGAACCGGATCGGTGTCCAGACGCACTTCATCCGGCGCCTGAACATGCGCGAACAGCTCGTCCACCAGGTCGAGATCATCCCGCTCGAGGTGGTGGTGCGCAATGTGGCCGCGGGGTCCATCTGCAAGCGGCTGGGCCTGGAGGAAGGCACGCCGCTGCCGCGCTCCATCGTCGAGTTCTACTACAAGGACGACGAGCTGCACGACCCGCTGGTTTCGGAGGAGCACATCACGGCTTTCGGCTGGGCGAGCCCGCAGGACATCGACGATCTGATGGGCCTCGCTCTGCGCACGAATGATTTTCTCTACGGCCTGTTTCTGGGCATGCGCATCCGGCTGGTGGATTTCAAGCTGGAATTCGGCAGGCTCTACCAGGACGACTTGATGCGCATCGTGCTGGCCGACGAGATCAGCCCGGATTCCTGCCGCCTGTGGGACGTGGAGACGGGCGAGAAGCTGGACAAGGACCGCTTCCGCCGCGATCTCGGCGACCTCACCGAAGCCTATCAGGAGGTGGCGCGCCGTTTGGGGCTTCTGCAGAACATGCCGGGGGGCGAAGAGCCGGTCAGCCTGCTCAAACGCCGCGCGGCGAACGGAAACGGTTCGACGCCGGAGGGACATTCATGAAGGCACGGGTTCACATCATGCCCAGGCAGGGCGTTCTCGATCCGGAAGGCAAGGCCATCGAACGGGCGCTGGCGCATCTGGGCTTTTCGGGCGTCAGCGGCGTGCGCAAGGGCAAGATCGTGGAACTTCAGCTTGAAGAGGAGAACCCCGAGGCCGCGCGTGAACGCCTCGACGACATGTGCCGCCGCCTGCTCGCCAACACCGTGATCGAGAGCTACCGCATCGAGGTGGGGGAGTAGGG
>JBKHIN010000301.1:0-4232 GCA_046538635.1 Alphaproteobacteria bacterium | reverse complement strand
GGTCGCTTATTGGGTGACCATCCGTTCCCAATGCAGGACATCCCGCAAATCCCGGTCGATGCCCACGGCCGGAAAATCTACCGGCCCAATGGCCGCGTCCTTCACGAATTCCTCTGGGACAGTTCCCATGTCGCCATCATCCAGGGCCCCATCGGCTCGGGCACGTCCTCGTGCTGCTGCATGCGCATCTGGCGCCACGCCTTCGAACAGACGCCCAATGCCGAGGGCAAGCGCGTCTCCCGCTGGGCCGTGGTGCGGAATACCTTCCCGGAGCTGAAAAGCACGACCGTCGCCACATGGCTGGACTGGTTTCCCGAAGAGCTCTATGGCCGCTTCACCTGGGGCCGCCCCTTCGTGCACGAAATCCGGGTGGATGACATTGAGCTTGACGTGCTCTTCGTCTCGCTGGATTCGCCCGACGACATCAAGAAGCTGCGCTCGCTGGAGCTGACCGGCGTCTGGTTCAACGAGCTCGAATTCATCCCAAAATATCTCTTCGACGAAGCCGAATCGCGCACCGGCCGCTTCCCGGCGATCAAGGCGGGCGGCTCCACATGGCACGGCGTCATCGCCGACATGAACGCGCCGCCGGATGACCACTGGGTGCCGCTGATGCGCGGCGACATCGAAATCCCCGAATGGCTGACCGAGGAAGAGGCGCGCGAATACGAAAAGCCCGAGGATTGGGAATTCTTTACCCAGCCGCCGGGCCTGCTCGAAATCAAGAACGACCGCGGCCAGGTGATCGAGTACCGGGAGAATCCGGACGCGGAAAATCTCATGTGGATGAAGCCGCGCTTTTACCTGAACGTCATCAAGGGCAAATCGAAGGGCTGGATCGATTCCCGGGTGCTGAACAAGGTGGGCGTGATCTATGACGGCCAGCCCGTCTTCCCGACCTTCGATGAGCACGACCATGTCGCCTCGGAGCCGCTGAAGCCGGTGGCCGGCATCCCCATCATCGTGGGGCTGGACTTCGGGCGCACGCCCGCCGCCATGTTCTGCCAGAATGTGCGCGGCGAATGGTGGTTTCTGCACGAATTGGTGGCCCGCGAGATGGAAGCGGTCACCTTCGCGCCCATCGTGAAGAAGGAATGCCGCACCCGCTTTCCCGGCTTCGATTTCGTGTTCTGGGGCGATCCCGCCGGGGACCATCCGGGCCAGGAGGTCAGCCAGACCTGCTACGATATTTTCCGCAGCGAGGGCATCATTATCCGCAAGGCGGACGGCGGCAACCGGAACGATCCCAAGCTGCTGCACAATGCGATGACATCGGCGCTGGGGCGCCGGAACGGGGTGCGGGTATCCCCGGCCTGCCGGACCTTCAAGAACGGCATGCGCGGCGGCTATCACTACAAGCGGCTGCAGATAAAGGGCGCGCCCCAATACGCGACCACGGTGAGCAAGAACCGCTATTCCCACATCTGCGAGGCCGCCTGCTACGCCGTGCTGGGCGGCGGCGAAGGGCGGGCCATGCTGAAGCGCCCGGACGGCGGCCCGGCCAAGGTGAACGTGCGCAAGCGCTATGTGCGCGGAAGGAGAGGAAGAGCAGCATGAAATTCCGAAAGAAGCCTGTCGTTATCGAGGCATTCCAATTTGTTGGGCAGAGCAACCTCAGCGCGGATGTGCCGGACTGGTTTGTAGATGCCGTTCACGCGGGCGATGTGCTCGCTGAGCCTGACCATATCGTCATCAAAACCCTTGAAGGCGAGCATCTTGCGCGGCCCGGCGACTGGATCATCCGCGGCGTGAAGGGCGAACTCTACCCTTGCAAACCGGACATTTTTGACAGGACGTATGAGCCGGTCGGCTGATGCTCACCATCGAGGATACGAGCCACGATCTGCCCATCAACATTTACCGCTGGCATGTCGCCTTCTGGCACTGGCAGCGCCGCCGCCATTGGCTGCACCGCTTCGCCCGGGGCCGCTACAAGCACGTCTCCGCTCTCGGATATTCCGCACGCTGCGGCTGCTGGGTGCTCTATGAGCCGGGCACGGACGGCACGCGCATCCGGCTGGTGCAGCACGACAAATCCTTCCTCGCCACGCTCGAAGCCCACCGCCGCTTCGCCGATCTGCTGGCGCTCACCGTCAATCCCGCGCAGCGCTATGACCACATGCCGTGGCGCCCGGGCCAGTATTGCGTGCCCGCGATCATCCGCCTGCTGGGCGTCAAATCGGGTGCAGTGACACCAACCGGCCTTTACCGCGACCTTGTGCGCATGGGCGCAACGCCGTCATTCGAGGAGTAACCCCCATGTCATTCGGAGCCCCCGAGGAATCCGAGGAAGAAAAGCGCCGCAGGAAGGCCGCCGAGCGCCGGGCGCGTGCCGACCGCATGCGCGCCAACCAGGAGTTCACCGCCGACCGCACCGCCTTCCTCGCGCGCCGCTTCGGCGTGCGCAATGCCTCCAATGCCGCCGCCCTGCCCGCACGGCGCTTCGGCTTCGGCCGCGGGCGCGGCGGGCTCGTAACCGTCGAGGAATGAGCCCATGGCGACGCTCAACCCCGATCACAGGGAACTGACCGACGAAGCGAAGGAGCGGCTTGCCGCGGCCGACCGGCACTGGAAGAAGGTCTGCCCCTGGCTCGACGACGTGCTGGCCTTTACCCAGCCGCGCAACGTGCGCCCCGAATCCAAGCGCGCGCTGACCGACGAAGCCAGCCTCGATCTGTTCACGTCCATCGGCATCGAGGTCAACGGGGACTTCGCCTCCGACCTGCTGAGCGCGTTCACCCCGGAGCAGGGCGATTGGGTGGAACTGAAGCCGGGCATCGAGATTCCCGAGGCCGAAAGGCGCACCGTGAAAGAGGCCGCGAAGGCGCTGGCCGGTACGGTGTTTCAGGAAATCTCGCGCTCCGAATTCTATGCCACGGCGCCCAGCGCCTATAAGGATTTCGGGGCGAGCACGGGGTCGATCTTCATTCAGGACATCGGCGCGGCGCTCCCGGCCAATGTTCACCACATCCCGCTTTCCCAGCTCCGCCTGCAGGTGGGGCCCTATGGCGGCGTCGATGACCGCTTCTGGGTGCGCAAGGTGTTCTGGAAGGACATCCCCGCCATCTTCCCGGGCGTACAGGACGCGCTGCCGCCGGAGCTCAAGAAGAAGCTGAAAGACAACCGCATGGGCACGGTCGAGATCGTCCATGGCGGCTGGCGCATCTGGGATGACGTCACCCAGGAGCGCTGGCAGTGGGTCCAGATGATCGACGGGTGGATGTGGCAGCCGCAGGAGCTTAATGGCGCGGGCTCCATGCCCATGATCGTGGGGCGCTGGGATCCGAACACCCTGAGCCCGTGGGGCACCGGCCCGGGCTTCAATGCTCTCGCAGACCTGCGCTCGCTCGATGACGTGAATTACAACATCATCGACAATGTGGGCAAAACCGTCAGCCCGCCGATGGGCTATCCCGACGACGGCATCCTCAATCCGCGCGACGGCGTGGAAGCGGGCGACTGGCTGCCCATGCGGCCCGAGTCGGGCAAGGACATCGTGCCCCTCATCTCCGGCGCGCGGCTCGATCTGGGGTATTTCACCAAGGAAGATTTCGAGCTGACGATCCGGCGGCACTATTTCCAGGATCAGCCCATCCAGCGGGGCAAGACGCCGCCCACGCTGGGGCAATGGCTCGACGAAGCGCAGCGCATCCAGAAGCGCCTGGGCGTGCCGGCGGCGCCCATGTTCGCCGAATTCGCGGCCGAGGTCTTCCTGCGCTTTCACCGTATCAAGATCAACCGCGGCCAGGCGCGCGACATCAAGCTGAAGGACGGCACGGTCGTCCAGCTCGTGCCGGTCAACCCCGTCCAGCGCGCGCAGAAGCAGGAAGACGTGCTCCTCGCGGTGCGGCTCATGGAAATCATTACGCAGTTCTTCGGCCCCGAGGTCGCGCGCGTCGTGGTCAACATGCCGGAGACGGTGAGGAAGATTAAGGACGCCCTGGGGGACGATCTGGTCGAGCTGGAAAATCTGGATCAGGCCCAGGCCATGACGAAATTGCAGACCGTTCTGGGCATGGCCGGGCAGGCGCCGCCGGAGATGCTGAACGGCGGCGGCGAGGGAGCACGGGCGGCATGAGCGAGACACCCAAAACGCGCTGGGATCACATTCGCGAGCGCCGCCAGCATCCGCAAAAATACGATAAGGAAATCTGGTCGGAGCAGGTAAGTGACTGTATGCAAAGGCTTATTCGCCATCCGGACGGCGAACGGCTGATGGATTTGCTCTACCA
>JBKHIN010000300.1:0-4244 GCA_046538635.1 Alphaproteobacteria bacterium | reverse complement strand
CGTCGTTCTCGATTGGGGTGAAGACGATGCGGTCGATATTGTGCGGCTCCTCCTTCAGCCCCCACCAGTTTTCATTCTTCTTCAGTTGCGTGCGGATGCCGGGCTCCCTCAGCACCAGGATGAAGGGGCCGGTGCCGTTGGCGTTGCGCACGGCGTAATTTTCTTCCTGCTTGTGGAAAGCCTGCGGATCTTCCACGCTGTGCTTTTCGCTCCACGCCTTCGACATGATGAAGACATTGGTAAGGTTCGCGGGCAGCAGCGGTGTGGGCGCGCTCGTATGGATGTGCACGGTGTGGTCGTCCTCCGCCTCGACCTTTTCGATGTCGATGATCAGGGGGCGGAAGTCCGAATTCTCCTTCAAGGCCCGCTTCAGACTGAAGACGACATCTTCCGCGGTAAACGGCGTGCCGTCATGGAATTTCACGCCCTCGCGCAGCTTGAACTCCCACACGGTGGGCGAAACCGCTTCCCACGAAATCGCCAGTTGCGGCACCAGGTCCAGTCCCGGATTGCGGCTGGTCAGCGTCTCGTAGACCTGGTGCAGGCCGGTGATGGTGGGGGTTTCGTTCTGGGCGTGGGGATCGAAAGTGAGCGCATCGCCGCTGGCCGCCCAGCGCAGCACGTTTTCGGCGTGCGCGGGCGAAATCAGGGAAATGGTTACAAGCACGGCGCCCAGAAGCGCCGGATATCCGCGAAACATTGGGGATCCTCCCGTCCTGCAGAACCTGGTTGCCAGCAGTGTAGACGGGAGGGGCGCACGCGCCAAACGGCATTTAGACCGGCCGGAGGAAGAGGCTCCGGCCGGAGAGGACATGAGTCGAAGAGCTTGCTATTTGATTTCTTCGTAGTTCAGGGACATGGTTTCCGTGGGAACTTCATCTGCGCTGCCGCCGGTCTGATAGTTGACGACCCGCACATTCTTCAGCTCGTATCTGTAATAGGGCACTCTGCCTGCCGTTTGCGTATCCGTATTGCGTGCGGTCAGCACGACTTCCGGCAGGGGCCGTCCGGTCTTGGCCGCACGCGCCAAGAGGGGTGACGCCTTGTCGACCGGCTTGACGACGGTGAAAGGCTTGTGCTGACGCTTGCCCGTGGGCAAGCCGGAGGCCGGGTTGGGGATTACGCCGCGCACCTTCACATTACGGCTCTCGATGCCCGGCGCCCAGCGGATGCTGTGAACACTGAGCAGATTGATCCAGTCCTTGTGGCCCTCATGGTTCGCGGCGCCGCTGCTCCCGTTGAAAACCCTGCCGTGCGGCCCCCCGCCGGGACCCGCGGCTTCGGCGGAGAGTGAAATCAGCGCAGCGCTGATGATAACTGCGGTCGCAGAAAAAAGACGATGCATGGCTTTTGACTCCCGGTTTCGTCAGTTGACAAGCCCATCGTCCACGGAAGTTTTATGGGCGGATTCGCCCGGCGGTGCCGAGCGTGAGAGCCTTTTAAAGCCGCCTGCCTGAACCGGGTATGAATGCTTCGTCAGCTTACATTCAGGTTGGAGTGGAGGAATCATCGTGACTCTGCACAGGGAGGTCCTTCAGTGCGGTACGACGGTGATCTTCTGATACAGTCCTCCGAAAAAGGTTTCCTTGGCTATGTCGCAGCGGCGGTCGGAGGGCAGCCAGGTGCGCACATCCGTACGCCACAGATCCATCGCAAAGGGCTCAAGAGTCCGGAAGATCAGCGGCATGACCGGCCGCAGCGGATGCCGGGTGTTCGGCCGGTGATAGTCCACGATCACCAGCTTGCCGCCGGGCCGCACGACGCGAATGGCCTCCCGGAGAGTCCGTATGCGGACGTCTTCAGGCTGTTCGTGCAGGAGGAAGAAGGCCACCGCCGTATCGAAACTGCCGTCGCCGAAGGTGAGCGCTGCCGAGTTCTGGCGGTGAAGGGTGACACTCTCCGCCGCGCCCAGCTTGCGGTGCAGATTGTCGAGCTGGATTTGCGCCACATCGACCACGGAAAGCGAGCCGTCCCCGGCCAGGCACGCCGCCAGCTTCCGCGAGAAATCTCCGTAGACACAGGCCAGCTGCAGGACGCGGCCTTCGCGCGCTCCGGCAAGTTCGGCCAGCGCCGCATCGCGAAGGGCCTTGTAATTGCCCCACAGGATGAGATTGACGAGCCATTGCCGCTCGAACACCCGGATGGCCCGCGGGTGAAGATAGGCCCACCAGTAAACCCGGCGCAGATAGTCGGGTTCGCTCACCGGCGTGCACGCCTCGGCGGGCACCGGAACGGCATTTCGCAAGGCGTCGTCCGGCGCGGTCTCCGGCGTCGTGAATGCGTCCATTGGAATGATCCCCGCGGCTTTCGCGGATCGGATCGCGCCCACAGCATGGCCGGCGGGCCGAACCGCATGCATTCCGATTAGTATACACGCAAATGGCGCGCCATTGTGTGGCCGGATCATTGACAGGACGACTGATTTGGTATCCGCCAATGCTTCGCTTCCGGTTCGCGGTGTTTCGGCTCACGCCGGATGCACGGCGACGGCGTTGACGAAAAAGACCACGGCACTGAGCGCCCATGCGGTGAACAACAGCGCCATCAGCCTGGTGTGAATATCCCTCATCCTTCCTCTCCCGTCAGGGCCGCAACTCTTCATGTCCGTTACGGCCGGTTTCCGATGCGGCGCGTTATGAGGGGCGGGCGTGTGCGTGCGCGTTGTGCTCAGGGTCGAAATTTTATTGCTCGACCGTAAAATTTTCCCCCCGGCTATGTGGAATTGGCGTGTGAGCGTGGTAACGGGCGTGGTATTTGCGCGATGCTGGTCCCGGCTGAATTCCGCACGACAGGCAATTCAAGTGAGGTTCAGCCGCTCTTTGCGAGGCTTCGCATACTGGAGATCAAATCAGGGAGGGGTCGCATGAAATCCTATGCGATCGGAATCGCCGCCGTTCTGGCGGCGGCTGTCTTTCATTTTGCTTCCGGTTTCGCTGAGGACCGTCCGCCCCGGGTGGACCCGGGTTCTGTCATCAAATTCGGGGTAGAGCCGCGTGCGGGCAATCGCCTGAAGGTTGCGTCGCGCGCGCCCGCGAGCAGCAAGGAAGACTGCGTGAGCTTCAGCAACCGCAATGCCCGGCTTGAACGCGTCAACGGCAGCTGGAAGATCGTCGACGGCGATCACTGGATCGCCGATTTCGGTGACAAGAGCGGAGAGGCGAAAGAGGCTTTCAGGATCGTCAAGTTCTATGGCTTCGACAGGCAGTGCTTCATCGGCCGCCCGGGACCGTCCATGACCTACTGGAAGCGCGGCGACACCATCCCGGCCCGCGACATGGAGGGGCAGGACTGCACGAGCTTCGATCCCGGCACGGTGGAGGTGAAGCGGATCGACGGCCGCTGGAAGATCGTCGAGGGCGGCCACTGGATTGCCGATTTCGGCAGCAACCGGAAGGAAGCTTTCGAGGCCTATGGCATCGTCAAGCGCTACAAGCTGTCGAAGCAATGTTTCGTGGGCCGCCCGGGGCCGTCCATGACCTACTGGCTGAGCTGAAAGCAATTCAGGGTGTCCTCCGGTCCCGGTTGCGCCGGGGCCGGAGAATGAGAGGATTAGGAGCCGGCAATCACGCCGGCCGGCGCACTTTCCCGCGCGGGGTTTTCTCCGACAGGGGATGGTCGAGCCGGTCGAACAGTTCCTTCGGGCACACCTGCCAGAACAGGCGGCTCGTCATGTCCCAGCGCGCCAGCAATGCCTGGGCGTGGCTGGAATTGGTCTCGGCAACGTGACGTTCCACCAGCTTTCGCAGAACCCCTTCCCAGTGCGCGCTTGCGAGGCGCTGCCAGACGACGGACTCGCCGTTGATCATCTCGGGCAGCCGCTCCTCCGCATCGAACACGAAGGCCATGCCGCCGGTCATGCCCGCGGCGAAATTGTCGCCGACGCCGCCCAGAATCACGGCCGTGCCGCCGGTCATGTACTCGCAGCCATTGGAGCCGCAGCCCTCGATCACCGTGAGCGCGCCCGAATTGCGCACGGCGAAGCGCTCGCCCGCCTGGCCGGCGGCGAACAGTTCCCCGGCCGTGGCGCCATAGAGCACGGTGTTGCCGATGATGGTGTTGTCCTGGGTGGGCAGGCCGCTCTCCGCACCCGGACGAACGACGATGGTTCCGCCGGAGAGACCCTTGCCCACATAGTCGTTGGCCTCGCCGTCGACGATCAGCTTCAGGCCCTGCACGGCGAAAGCGCCCAGTGACTGCCCGGCCGAGCCGTGCAGGCGCACGGTCAAATGGGCGGGGGGCAAGGT
>JBKHIN010000068.1:0-10553 GCA_046538635.1 Alphaproteobacteria bacterium | reverse complement strand
GGCAGGAAGATTGCGACCTGTGCCGCGCCTGCGGCTATTCAAGGTGCGGGTGAGGCGTCTGGTGCTGCGTTTGTCGCGAAAGGAGGCGCGCCGGCTGTTTTTGAATGCGCAGGGCCTGTCGGACAATCCGGCCACGGCCCTCGACCGGCAGTCATTGCAGCACCTGATCGGGCGGCTGGGCTTCGTGCAGCTGGACAGCGTGAAGGCGGTGGAGCGCGCCCATCACCATATTCTCTTTACACGGAATCAGCGCTACCGGCCGGAAATGCTCCGCCACCTGCTGGAGGAGCGGCGCACGCTTTTCGAGCACTGGACTCACGACGCCTCCGTCATTCCGGTGGACTGGTATCCGCACTGGCACCACCGCTTCCGCCAGTTCGAACGGCGCATCCGCCGGAACCCGCGCTGGCGCGAAAAGCTGGGCGGCACGCGGGTCATCAAAGCCGTCCGCAGGCGGATTGATAAGGATGGCCCCCTCGAGGCGCGGGATTTTGCGGGCGAGAGCAAAGGTACGGGCCCCTGGTGGGGCTGGAGCCCGCACAAGGCGGCGCTGGAATATCTCTGGTTCACGGGCGAACTCGCGATTGCGGGCCGGGCGGGCTTCCGCAAGATCTACGATCTCGCCGAGCGCGTGCTACCTCATCATACCGCCCTTCCGCCTACGGACCGGGAAGAGCATGTGGACTGGGCCTGCCATACCGCCCTTCAGCGCCTCGGCTTTGCCAGTCCGGGGGAAATCGCCGCTTTCTGGGACGCCCTGAGCCCGGACGAGGCGGCCGCCTGGTGTTCCCGGGAGGATGGGCGGGCCGTGCAGAAGGTCGAGGTGGAGACCAAGCAGGGGCCGAAATCCTGTTTCGCGCCGTTGGATATCGAGACCCGGCTGGCGAACGCGCCGGAACCGCCGGGCCGCATCCGCCTCGTCAGCCCGTTCGATCCCGCGATCCGGGACCGGCGGCGCACCGAGCGCCTGTTCGATTTTTCCTACCGGATCGAGATTTTCGTGCCCGCCGCCAAACGTCAGTATGGCTATTATGTATTCCCGCTGCTGGAGGGGGACCGCTTCATCGCCCGCGCAGACCTGAAGGTGGACGGCAGGACGGGCGCGCTCATCGTGCTGGGCTTCTGGCCCGAGCCGGGGACGCGCTGGGGCAAGGGACGGCTGGCGAAACTGGACGCGGAGCTTGAACGCTGCGCCGTCTTTGCGGGGGCGCGCGAGGTTATCTGGACGAAGGGAACCCGGCCCGGCGCCCCTGCCTGAGCGCGCCACCCCCTGACCGCCTTGAGCTTGCGCGCGGGGGATGGTGCAATCGCTTCTTTGGGGTTCCAACTCAATCGCGGCGACGATCAAGACAGCAGGGCGGGTTCAGGAATGACTCGGTTCGAGAAAGCGGCCGTAGCCGCATTCACCGTCATCTCACTCGGTTACGTCATAAGCTCGGCCTATCTCGGGATCAATGGCGATCACCTCTGGCGTCAGGCGGATGTTTACGGACACATACTGGGGTTTACGGGCTTCAAGAATTTCGAGCCATTCGACCTCTTTTTCTCCGGCAAAAGGGCCGTATTCGACCTCCCCCTCTACCAATTCGTCATCGCCAAGCTTGCCCTGATCTATGATGCGGACCCCCTGGTGGTGACCCGCTTCGTGAATGCGTCATTGTGGGCCATTACGGCTTACGCCGGATATCGCCTCGCGGTTTCGATGGGTTCGTCCGTCTCCGGAGTGGTGTTTCTGTTCTCCCTGTCCGTTTCTCCGCTGATACTTCATTATTTCTCGACGCCCCTTCCAGACCTTTTGGTGATTGCGCTTTCATTGGCGGCGATCGCGCTTCTGGAGATCAGGGGAACCGGCCGGCGTCCGATCATGTATGCCTTTCCCCTTCTTGCTATCGCTACGCTGATCAAATCGCCGGTGCCCTTCATTTTCCTCGTTTTCTACGCAATTTGCCGGCTGTCTGCGGACGGAGTCTCGCTGCGGCGGTTTCCCGCCTATATCCGGAACAACCTTCCGGCCGTCGTGCTGCTGGGTATATTGGCCGTACTTGCCGTCCTGGCCGAACAATTGCGAATCCTGTTGCTGGGTGAGGGCAGTTTCGGGTTTGCCCAGTCCCCGGGGTGGTATTTCGGTCCTCTTGCACTGAGGTTCCATCCCGAGTTCTGGCACCTGGTGTGGACCCGCGTTCATGAATGGGGGCCCTTTGCCTTCGGGTACATCGGTACCGGGACCATCGCAGCTTCTCTCGTCCTCTGTAATGACAGGCAGAACAGAATACTGGCAGCTTCGGCGCTCGGCGCGCTGCTTTGCGGCTGGCTTGTTTTCTCCAATGTGTATTTATACCATAACTACTACCAAATTCCGCTGGCGATCATGGTCCTGCTGTCGTTTTCGAAAGCACTCTCCCTGTTGATCGAAAAATACGCTGCCACGATCCGCCGAACCCGGAAGATCAATATCGAGAACCTGGTTCTCGGCCTTCTCGTCGTTTTCGCGTCCCAGTACACGATGCTGAGCGAGGGTCTGGGCGACCGGTCCCGGACCGGCGCATTATCCGGCATCGAATATGCCCTCAGGGACCGGGCCGTGATCCTGTACGTCGCCGACAAATACACCGGGCCCGGCATCGGCGGCGAACTCTCGACAAAATTCCGGAGGGTCTCGCATCGTGAGTTCGAGCTGAATTGCGATGCCTACCTCTCCCGGTATTCCTCAGTGCTTTCTCATGGATACAGCATCTGCCTGGATCAAAACCGGACGCAGGCGGATTACTACGTGCGCGATGAGGACATTCATTTCTTCCGTGCCGGAAGCCGCCAATGGGCGGAACGTGCCAGGTAGGGCCGGAGGGCCGCTCGCCGTCCCTTTCTGTTCGCATCAGCCCAAACCCGGTTTCGGGCTCCCGTTTCCGGCGTGCGGCAGCCGGGGGTATTGAAGCGGCGCGGACGCCCGTCCACACGAGCCATCCAGCGCCGCCAGCACGCGGTCCCGCAGCCGGTGAAGTGCACCCTCCCGTAGGCCCGCCTCGTCCAGATGGGTCACCGTGTTCAAGAGATAGCTGACATTGTCGCCCGAACGCCCGTGGCCCTGCAGGATCAGGCGCACCTGATCCTCCTCGGCGAGGCGCCCCGCATACTGGACGTGGGTCCGGTCCGCAAGGTAAGTGAGCGCCGTGATATGCCGTCCGTGGTCGCCGCCGCCCCTCAGCCGCAGGCGCTTGCGCGCTTCCAGATAGACCAGCGTCGCCTGTTCGCGTTCCTGCAGGTAATCCCGCACACGCGGCCATTCGGCGGGCGCGATCCGGTAGGCGACGCCCCGGCAGGCCCCGCCCCGGTCAAGACCGAGTACGAGGCCCGGCTGGTCCGGCGTGCCCCGGTGAACATGCGAATAGACGCAAAAGGCACGGTGCCAGCCGTGCAGCACGGCCTCCCGCCGCTCCACGAAGGTGAAGCCGGGCCGCCACATCAGGGAACCGTAGCCGAAGACCCAGTGGCCCTCCGTCACCATTTCCCGCCGCATGCACATTCTCCGCGTCATCTCCCCCGTGACACGGGGCCCGTCAGGCTCTAACTGTTGTGGTGGATCGGGGCCGTCCCGTCCACTCGCGGCCCCGGCGGCCGCGATGCCTGCCTGTCACAATCGAGCGGACCGCACAATGCGCATTTTTTTGCCCACAGGCATTTTTGTTCTCTTTTGTGCCCTCTACAGCGGTTACTGGTTGTGGGCAGCGGACCGAATGGAGGACCTCGTGACCGACTGGGCCGGGGAGCAGCGGGCGGCGGGCGCACAAGTTTCCTGGTCGTCGCTCAAGGTGCGCGGCTATCCGTTCCGGCTGGAGGCCCATGTCCAGGATCCCGTGATCCGGACCCGGGAGTGGGGCTGGCAGGGCGACAAGTTCGTGCTGCACATGATGCCCTACAGTTTCAGCCATTACATCGGAGCATTCGAGGGCCTGCACCGGATTCGGCTGGGCGGCCCGGACGCCGGGCGGCCGCTGGTCTTCGAGGGCGAGGCGGCGCGCGCCCGGGCGAGCCTGGTCTTCGAGTCGAAGGGGGCGCTGCGCCTTTCGGCGGATTTCAAGGGCCTTCAGGCCAAGCGGTTGGACGCCGGCGGCGACACGGTCCTTTCCCGGTATGCCGCCGAGAGGCTTCAGCTTCATCTGCGCCAGTGGATGGAAACCGGTGAGAAGGGGGCGGACGCCATGCTGGCCGTGGCCGTCCAGGCCGACAATGCGGATATTCCGGCGCACGGCATCGAGGGCCTCGGGCCCGTGGTCGGTCTGGCGCGCGGGCAGGTTCTGCTCAGCGGCCTGCCGGTGGAAGCGGCGGCCAATCCGGGATCCCTGGCCGATTATTTGCGCACCTGGGAGGCCAATGACGGACGGGCCCAGTTCGAAGGGTTCGACCTGCGCTGGGATGAAATCGATCTTTCGGCATCGGGCCGCATGGCGCTGGACGACACCGGGCGGCCGCAGGGCGAACTCGACACGCGTATCGGCGGCCACGGGGCGGTTCTCGATGTCCTGACCTCGAACCGGCTCTTGAAGGACAAGCAGGCGGAACTGGCGAAGAATGCGTTCACGGCGCTCAACGTGGTCAGCCGCGGCGAGGACGGCCGGCTGAGGCTGCCCGTAACCCTGAAAAAGGGCGATCTCTATCTGGGCCCGGTCAAGATGGGCAGGGTGGAGCCGGTTTATTGACGGGCCTTTCGCGCCGCTACCGGAAGTACAGAATGACTGCGGCCGCCGAAGCCCAGACGCTGACGTAACCGGCCGCGCGGCAGATCCGGTTGAGCGCGGGCCCGCCGGAAAAAAAGAACGCGATCAGAAGCTCGGCGAGGCCGTAGAAAGAGGCGAAGAATCCGATCAGGGCGCCAAAATAGGCGCCGGCCATCTGCGCTTTCCCGTCCTGTCCGTGCAGGACCGACGCCAGCAACATGCCGGCGGCGGCGCAGCCGGTAATGGCGGCGACCGGTATCCCGATCCCGATCAAGAGGTTCTTCCACGGCTTGACGGACTCGACCCACTCCGGATGCGCCATGGGCGCCTCCCCTCCGGTGGTCGGTAAGCAGCCGTTCTTAGCAGCCGGAAACTAACAAAGCCATATGGTTGTGGGAGCGCTTTCCCCGTGCTCACTCACGGCCGTGGGGGCGGTTTCTCCTTTCCGGCCCCTGCCTTGCGGCGTCCGAAATCCGGGTCCGGCGTCTCCTGCCCGGCTTCCACGATGTTGCGGCGGATGGAGCGCGTCCGGACGAACAAATCGTAAAGCGCATCGGCCTCGCCCCAGCGGATGGCGCGCTGAAGCGCCGTCAGGTCCTCCGAGAATCGGCCCAGAATTTCCAGCACCGCCTCTCTGTTGGCGAGGAAAATGTCCCGCCACATGACAGGGTCCGAGGCGGCAATGCGCGTGAAATCGCGAAATCCGCCTGCGGAGTATTTGATGACCTCCGACCGGGTCACGGTTTCGAGGTCCGCCGCCGTGCCCACGATGGTATAGGCGATCAGGTGCGGCAGGTGGCTGGTAACCGCCAGCACGATATCGTGGTGGGCGGGGTCCATGCGTTCCACATCGCTGCCGCAGCCCCGCCAGAACGACGCCACGCGGTTCACTGCCGTTTCGTCCGTATCGGGCAGGGGCGTCAGGATGCACCAGCGTTCGTCGAACAGTTCGGCGAAACCCGCTTCGGGCCCGGAATGTTCCGTGCCCGCAATGGGGTGGCCGGGGATGAAGGTCACGCCTTCCGGCAGATGCGGCGTCACGGCCGCGATCACCGACTGTTTCACCGAACCGGCATCGGAGACGAGCGCGCCCGGCTTGAGGGCGGGAGCGATTGCCCCGGCCGCCTCGCCCATCGCGCCGACGGGCACGCACAGCAGGACCAGATCGGCGTCCCGTGCCGCGCCGGCCGCGCAGTCGTGGATCGAGTCGGCAAGCCCCAGCCGCCGCACCGTCGCGCGGACGCCTTCGTCCAGGTCGCACGCGGCCACATGGGAGGCGAGCCCGCCGCGCCGGATGGCGAGGGCCAGCGAGGAGCCGATCAGGCCCATGCCGATCAGGGCAACACGTTCGAACAGCGGGCGCGAGGAATGCTCAACCATGCCGCGCCGGCCTCCGGCTTGCCGCCATGAAGTCCCGCAACGCCGCCGCCACCGCGCGGTTGGCGGTGGCCTCGCCCACCGTCATGCGCAGGCTCGCGGGCAGGCCGTAATTGACCGTCCGCCGCAGAATGAGCCCCGCCTTGCGCAGATGCGCGTCGGCGGCCGCGGCCATGTGTTCGTCCTCGAAATGAATCAGCAGAAAATTCGCGGCGCTGGGCGTGATGCGCAGTCCCAGCTTGGTGAGGGCCGCGCGCAGCCAGGCCAGCCATTCCGAATTGTGAATGACGGCGGCGCGCAGATGATCCGTATCCTGCAGCGCCGCGAGCCCGGCCGCCTGCGCGACGCTGGAAACGTTGAAGGGGCCGCGCACCCGGTTCAGGACATCGGCGATTGCGGGCGGGCAGTAGGCCCAGCCCAGCCTCAGCGCCGCCAGGCCATAGGCTTTCGAGAATGTCCGTGTCATGACCACGTTGGGATGGCGCGAAACCAGATGCGCGCCGCTGTCATAATCCTTATGCTGCACATATTCCGCATAGGCCGAGTCCAGAACCAGAAGCGTGTCGGGCGGAAGCCCCGCATGCAGGTGCGCGACCTCGTCCGCCGGAACGTAGGTTCCGGTCGGATTGTTGGGATTGGCGAGAAAGACAATCCGCGTGCGTTCGTTCACCTGCGCCAGCAGGGCGTCCACGTCGGCGGTGAGGCGCGTATCCGGGGCGACCTTCACGGAGGCGCCGTTGGCCCGGGCGATGATGTCATAGAGCAGAAAGGCATGCTGGGTGATGACCACCTCATCCCCCTCGCGCAGATAGGCCTGCGCCAGCAGCGAGAGCAGCTCGTCGGAGCCGTTGCCGCACACGACCCGGTTTGCTTCGAGCCCGTGCCTTTCGGCGAGGGCCGCGCGAAGAGCATTACAGCCGCCGTCCGGATAGTGGCCCAGGTCCTCGGCCGCGCGCAGCGCCGCCAGGGCCTTCGGGCTGGGCCCCAGGGGAGATTCATTGGAGGCCAGGATGACGGCGCCGCGGCCGCCCGTGAACGCGGAATCGCCGCCCTTGTAAGGCGTGATGTCCAAAATACCCGGCGCGGGCCGGGGACCGTCGCCTTCGGTCATGGCGGCCATTTTCCTTTCTGCATCATCCGTCCGGCAGGCCGATGGGGGCGGGAACGGCGCCGATCAGCGCGGCGCTCCCGCCGTCCTCACGCCGCATGTCCTGCAGGCGCTCGAGCGCCGCATCGCGCGACCGGATAAATCCTTGCACGGCGGCGAGGGCGCAATAAAGCCCGGGGGCCGACATGGCGGGCCACGCGGCGAGAACACGGCCCTCGAGACCGGCCTGTGCCAGGAAATCGCCTTCCGGCGCACACGGGGAACGCCCGGTGACCAGGACAAAGCTGACGTCCTCGCCCGAGGGCTCGGCGGGCGCGGAGCCTACGGCAAAGGCCTCGGGCCAATCGCCGTGGCGCAATGCCGGCAGGGCGCATACGACATGCGGGGCGCCGCTTGCTGCCAGAAGCTCCGGCCAGATTTGGGCTTCCGGCACGGACGTGGCGGGCGCGGGCAGGATGGCCAGCGTGCCGGGCGCCTCCGCCGCCGCCCGGACCGCGTCTTCCACCCGGAAATAGGCGGTCGCGCGGGTCAGCGTGCCAAAGGCGGCGCGCGCCATGTCCCAGAGCCGGTTGTCCCGCGTCTCGACCACGGCGAGTTCAAAGGCGCACTGGCGGCGCAGATTGGCCGCGATCAGCTCCCGCCAGATCTGAACGGCGACACTTAACGGCAGCGGTCCTGAATGCCGGGCCGCAAGCCGGCGCAGGATGGCGGCCTCCCGCGCGGGCCGGATGGGGTTTTGCGCTTCCGGTGCTCCGGTGCCGCCGCCATGCGCCTTCAGGGCGCCCATGTGCTCGGTGAGCTCGGCGCGCCGCATCACGAGGTCGTGCAGGGCCTCGTCCACCGCATCGATCTCCGCGCGCAGGGCCGCGAGCCGCGCGGCTGAATCTCCACAATTATTCTCCGAATTTGACACGATGTTCGATTCCCGAGGCCTTTCTTGCAATAACTGTTAGCCAACTCCGGTGCAATCGGTAAAGTCCCGCCTGCCGTCTGGCGCAGCCCTTGCGCGCGCAGTATGAAGGCCGTCATGGGTGCACGGGTTTTCCAGGACAGGCCGGATGACGGCGAAACGCGGCTGTTGCGCTTTCCCGCGCACGAACCGCTGCGCCTCGACAGCGGTGCAAATCTCGCGCCCCTGACCGTGGCCGTGCGGACCTTTGGCCGCCTCAATGCCGAAAGAAGCAACGCGGTGCTGATCTGCCACGCGTTGACCGGCGACCAGCATGCCGCCGGCATCCATCCGGCCACCGGAAAGCCGGGCTGGTGGCATCGTGTGGTAGGGCCCGGACGGCCCATCGATACGGACCGTTTCTTCGTCATCTGCCAGAACGTGATCGGCGGCTGCATGGGCTCCACCGGGCCGGCCAGTGAGAACCCGGAGACCGGCGCTTCCCACGGTCTCGAATTCCCGGTGATTACCATCGCCGACATGGTGCGGGCGCAGGCGCGCGCGCTCGATGCGCTGGGCATCGAACGCCTCCTTTGCGTGGCGGGCGGTTCCATGGGCGGCATGCAGGCGCTGCAATGGGCGGCCGCCTTTCCCGGGCGTGTGGTGAGTTGCCTGCCCATCGCCACGGCCGCGCGGCACACGCCGCAGAACATCGCCTTCCACGAGGTGGGGCGGCAGGCGATCATGGCCGATCCCGACTGGCGCGGCGGCGCCTATGCGCTGGCGGGCACGCGCCCGCGCAAGGGACTCGCCGTGGCGCGCATGGCGGCCCATGTCACCTATCTCTCCGAGGCGGCGCTGCACCGGAAATTCGGGCGCAACCTTCAGGACCGGGAGGGGCTTTCCTTCGGCTTCGATGCGGATTTTCAGGTGGAGAGTTACCTGCGCCATCAGGGTTCGACCTTTGTCGACCGGTTCGATGCCAATTCCTATCTCTACATTACGCGGGCAATGGACTATTTCGACCTGGCGGCCGATCACGGCGGCCTGCTGGCCCACGCCTTCCGGGACACGCCCACGCGCTTTTGCGTGCTTTCCTTTACCAGCGACTGGCTTTTCCCCGGCGCCGAATCCCGGAAGATCGTCCATGCGCTGAATGCGGCCGCCGCCGATGTCAGCTTCGCCGAAATTGATTCCGACAAGGGCCATGACGCCTTCCTGCTGGAGGAACCGGAGATGTTCCGGGTTCTGAGCGGCTTCCTGGAGGGCACGGCCTCCGCCCTGGGCGTGGGGCCATGAGCGATCTTCGTTCCGACCTGGCGCTGATTGCCGGTCTGGTCCCGGAAGGCGCGCGTGTGCTGGACGTGGGCTGCGGTGACGGTGCGTTGCTGCGCCATCTGGTGACCGGGAAAGGGGTGACGGGCCGCGGGCTGGAACTTTCCGCGGCCAATGTTTCCGCCTGTCTGGCGAAGGGGCTTTCCGTGGTTCAGGGCGACGCCGATACGGATCTCGCCGATTATCCGGACAATGCCTTTGACGTCGTGATCCTCAGCCAGACCATCCAGGCCACCCGCTCGCCGGGACCGGTGCTCGGCCATCTCCTGCGCATCGGCCGTTCGGCGGTGGTTTCCTTCGCCAATTTCGGCCACTGGCGGGCGCGGCTGCGGCTTCTGGGCGGGCGCATGCCGGTGCCCGGCCCGTCCGAAAGCTGGCATGCGACCGCGAACCTTCATCCGTGCACAGTGAAAGATTTTGTGGCCCTGTGCGGAGATGTTCCGGCGCCTATTGCTGGCGCCTGGGCGCTGGGGAACGGCGCGGCGCGTGCCTTTACGCCCGGGCGCGGCCTCGCCAATCTGCGCGCCGAGACGGCGGTGTTTCTGCTGGGCCGTTCCGCTCAATTCCCCTTCCGGTAGCGCACGCACTCATACATGAGCCGTGAATCGCCGCCCGCATTTCCGGAACGGTAGAGCCTCAGGTCGGAAGGTCCATACCCCTGGCCGCAGATCAGGCGCACGCGTTCGCTCATTCGGCATTCGTAGATCAGCCGCCCGGACGCCCCGGCGCTGCCCGAACGGTAAAGCTTGAGATTGACCGGCGCGGCGCCGTTCGGACAGCGCACCGGCCGTTCCCGGGCGCAGGTATAGCGGCCCGAAGCATCCGGCGAATGCTCGAATCCCGGAGCGCACTGCTGGCGCAGAAACCCCGGTTCGGGGACGGGCCGCCGCTTCAAGGGCTTCACGTTCCGGTCCTGAAACTCGAGGGCCGCCGCCGCTTCGGCGTGCGGAAAGGCCGCCATTCCAGTCAAAAGCGCTGCGCCGAATCCGGCGATCAGCCCGGCGGCGAAAAACAGCATCCGGTTCATGGGGCAGCCTCCGTCAGTTTGGCAGAGAAACTAGCACATTCTCACACTATCTGCGGGGCCGGAGCCAGGCGGGAAAGGAAGCGGACCATCCGCAGGGGATGGTCC
>JBKHIN010000299.1:0-4252 GCA_046538635.1 Alphaproteobacteria bacterium | reverse complement strand
GGCCACGCCCCTGATGCGCGTGCGCGTCGTCTGCACCTTGTGGGTGACGATGGAGACCTTGGCGCCCACCAGCCGGTTCACGAGCGTGGACTTGCCCGCATTGGGCGCGCCCAGCACGGCCACGAATCCGCATCTTGCGGGCTCGCGGGCCGCATCCGCAGGCGCGCTCATGGCGCGGCGGGCTCCGTCACGCCCAGCAGTTCGGGCGCCTCGCGCCGCAGCAGGGCGAGGGCCGCTGCCTGCTCGGCCACGCGCTTGGAGCGCCCTTCTCCGCTTTCGGGCTCGACGCCCTCCACCTGCACGGAGACGACGAAATGGGGCGCATGGTCCGGCCCCGAACGGTCCGTGACCTGATAGACGGGCACGCTCTTGCCCAGTCCCTGGGCCCATTCCTGCAGCCGCGTCTTGGCGTCGAGCGGCACGGTGGCCAGCGCGCCGAGGCGATCCAGCCAGTAGGTCTCGAAAAACGCCCGCGCCGCCTCCAGCCCGCCGTCCAGATAGAGCGCCGCCATCACCGCCTCGCAGGCGTCGGCCAGAATGGCGGGCTTGCGCCGCCCGCCCGCGCGCTGCTCGGCGGCGGCCAGCACGATATGCCGGTCGAGCCCGGCCTCCTCCGCGACGGCGGCGCACGCCTCCTTGCGCACCAGCGCGTTGAGGCGGGGCGCAAGCTCGCCCTCGGTGGCCAGCTTGTAGCGCCGGAACAGGGCCTCGGCCGCCAGCAGGCCCAGCACCCGGTCGCCCAGGAATTCCAGCCGCTCATTGTCCCGGCGCTGCTCTCCGCCCGCGCTGCCGTGGATCAGGGCGCGCTCCAGCAGCGAACGGTCGGCGAAGCTGTGCCTGAGGCGGGTTTCGAGGTTATCGAGGGGATCGCTCATGAAGGGGTTCGAAATGGCCCTTGCCCGCGGCCCGCGGCCGCCTGCGGTTTAATCAGTCGAGATCCTTGAAGAAACGGTTCCAGCGCCAGTCCCACACGGCCCAGAAGGCCGACTCGGTGGAGAGGAACAGCACCTGCGCCTTGCCTACCAGATTCTCGCGCGGAACATAGCCCACGCTCCTGCGGCTGTCGTCGGAATTATCGCGGTTGTCGCCCATCATGAAGAAATGATCCGCGGGCACCACGAACTCGCGGGTGCTGTAGGCATCGCAGCGGGCGGTGACGGGACATTCGCGCAGGATGGCATAGCTGACGCCGTTGGGCAGGGTCTCCCGGTAGCGGAACAGCCGTTCGGCGCGGCCGAACTCGTCGCGGTCCACATATTCGCCCACATATTCCATCCGCACCGGCTTGCCGTTCACATGCAGCGTGCCCTCGATCACCTGGATCCGGTCGCCGGGCAGGCCGATCACGCGCTTGATGAAGTCCCGGTTGTCGGCCGGGTTCTTGAAGACGGCGATATCGCCCCGTTCCGGATTGGAGGAGAAGATCCGTCCCTCGATGGGCGCCAGGCCGAAGGGAAAGGAATAGCGGCTGTAGCCATAGGAATATTTGGAGACGAACAGGTAATCGCCCACCAGCAGCGTGGACTTCATCGAGCCCGAGGGAATGTTGAAGGGCTGAAACAGAAAGGTGCGCAGAACCAGCGCGATCAACAGGGCGAGGCCGATCGTCTTGACGTTGTCCCAGATGGCGTGCCGGGTCTGCGGCGACAGCGAGCGGATCAGCGGCAGGGCCGCGATCTCGTCTCCCAGCGACCGGCGCCTGCGCCGGCGCACGGGACGCGCGTCCGCGCCCTGCGGCGCGCCGCCGCCGGAGCCTTGCTCGTCTTCCCCGCCGGGACGCGCCTCGGCCACTGTGTCACCGTCTTTCATGGGTTGTCAGGTAAAGTCCCGCTCTTGCGCCGTCAAGGCACACTGGTTTCGCTGCCGCCGGAAGGCAGCGCGGTTATGATGACGATTGCCTGCGCCCAGGGAAAGTCATCGGAGATAGTGAGATCAATTTGGGCGCGCATTCCCTCAGGCGTGATGCGCTGAAGCCGCGCCAGCGCCCCGCCCGTAAGTTCCATCGTCGGCCGCCCGGAGCGCAGATTGACCACGCCCATATCGCGCCAGAACACGGACTGGCGCATCCCCGTGCCCAGCGCCTTGGCGCAGGCTTCCTTGGCCGCAAAGCGCTTGGCGTAGCTTGCCGCCCGGTTGCGCCGCCGGTCGGACTTGGCCTGCTCGATCTCCGTGAACACGCGTTGCACGAAGCGCTCGCCATAGCGTTCCAGCGTCGCCTCCACGCGGCGGATGTCCACCATGTCGTTGCCGAGGCCGAGAATCATCGGTGACCTTCCCGGAAAATGCTCAATTGCGCCCGCCTGAATATAAACGCGAGGCGCGCATGAGCAAGAAGAGGCGCACCTCTCAGGGCGCACGCCGGCCTTGCCGGCCGAACAGGCGCAGGGCGACGTTATCCGCAATACGGGCGCAGCGCATGCCGCCGAAGGGAAACAGCTCGGCAAAGCGCGGCGCCAGCCTGCGCTCGATGCTCTTCCGGATCAGCCGGCGCGCGCGGTGGAGACGTGTTTTCACCGTGCCCGCGCCAATGCCCAGCAGCGCGGCCGTCTCCTTGACGCTCAACCCCTCAATCTCGCGCAGAACGAACACCATGCGGAACGTGTCGGGTAGTTCGTCCACCGCCCGTTCGAGGAACTGGCGCACCTGCCCCCGGGCGGCCTCGCTCTCCGGGCTGGCGGGCGGCGGTAACGCGAAGGCGGGCTCCCGCACCGTGTCCACGTCCTCTGCGGCCTCCATCCCGAGAATTTCGGCGGCCGTGCGGCGGCGGCGCAGGCGGCCCAGCGCCTCGTTCAGCGCGATGCGGGTGAGCCAGGTGGAAAAGGCGGCCTCGCCGCGAAACCCGGACAGATGGGTGAATGCTTTCACATAGGCCTCCTGAACCACGTCCTCCGCCTCCGCGTCGTCGCCGGTGACGCTGCGGGCAACGCGGAACAGCCGGCCGTTGTAGCGCCGGATGAGGATTCGGACCGCTGCCTCGCTGCCCTCCTGCGCCAGCGCGACAAGCCTGCTGTCGCTCATCCCGTCGCCTGCGCGGAGCCGTTCGCGCTCCACCGTCTGCATTGTGCACCCTCCCGAACCGCCGGCTGCCCCCGTGCCGCCATTCTTCGTGACGCCATCTCGATGACGCCAGCCCTTGGATGCGGAACGCGGGAAAAAGGTTCCCGGTCCGGCCTCACCGGGCTTACCCGGAAGCCGCCGCGCGGGCCGCATCCATCACTTCGCGCATGCGCCGGATCGCGGCGTCGAGGCCGGTGAAGATGGCCTCGCCCACCAGAAAATGGCCGATATTCAGCTCCACCACTTGCGGCATGGCGGCGAGCGCACCGGCCGTTTCGTAATTGAGCCCGTGTCCGGCATGCACTTCGAGACCCAGCGCATGGGCCTCCTCCGCCGCCTTGCGCAACCGCTCCAGCTCCCGCGCCGCTGCCTTCTCGTCGCCCCGCGCCACGGCCTCGCAATAGGTGCCGGTATGCAGTTCCACCACATGGGCGTTCATGGCCTTCGCCACCGTGTACTGCACCTTGTCGGGATCAATGAAAATGGAAACGCGGATGCCCGCATCGCCCAGTTCGCGCACATAGGGGGCGACCTGGTTGTGCAGGGCCGCGACGTCGAGCCCGCCCTCGGTGGTCAGCTCCTCGCGCTTCTCGGGCACCAGGCAGCAGGCGTGGGGGGTGTGGCGCAGCGCGATTTCCAGCATCTCCGGCGTCGCCGCCATTTCCAGGTTGAGCGGGCGGTCGATCTCCGTGGCAAGGCGGGAGATGTCCTCATCCGAAATATGCCGCCGATCCTCGCGCAGGTGCGCCGTGATGCCGTCCGCCCCGGCTTCCGCCGCCATGCGCGCCGCGCGCAGGGGCTCCGGATGGGTGCCGCCGCGCGCGTTCCGTATGGTCGCCACATGGTCGATGTTCACACCCAGGCGGATGGGGGGGAAATCGATGTTTTGGGTCATGGAACTCGGCCTTGCAAAAGGGTTCACACGAAGACACGAAGGGTGCACAAAGAGCACGAAGAAAATCCGCCAAAGTATTGCACTGAATGGATTTCCGGTTTCAGTTTCCCTTTGTGACCTTTGTGAATCCTTCGGGTCTTTGTGTGAAATTCAGGGCCTCCCGGGAGGAGCGATCCTTGACAATAATGTAGTGCGCTGCCGCGCCTAGCGCAGCCCCCGGCTGCCCGGCTTGACGGGCGGAATAGCGGCGAGGTCCGGGGGCAACGCGTCGGGGGTGTAGGCCGGGGCGTCCACTTGCGC
>JBKHIN010000298.1:0-4272 GCA_046538635.1 Alphaproteobacteria bacterium | reverse complement strand
GCGCACCTGGCGCAATCCCGTGTTCAGCTATCAGCGCGAAGGCGTCGACGGGCTGGGCGGCGACGGCACGGAAAATTTTTTCAGTGTAGAGCAGGAAGTCGATATCTCGGGCAGGCGGACGCTCTCCCGCCGGGCTGCGGGTGCGCGGCTGACGGCGGCGGAGCACGGCCTTGTCGATGCGCGTGCGGCTTTGCGCGCGGAGGCGCTGACGCGCTTCTACGATGTGCTGGCCGCCGAGGCCAAGGCAACGGCGGCCAAATCCTATGCTGCCGATCTGGCAACCCTTGAGAAAGCCATCAGTGCGCGTGTACGCGAGGGGGATGCCTCGAAATACGATCTCGAGCGCGTCCGGCAGGAAACCGCCCGCGCCCCCGCGCTCACCGCCAGAGCGCGTGCGGACGCTTTCGCCGCGCGTCAAAGCCTTGGTGCATTGATCGGGCCACAGACGGTTCCGGACTCAGCCGGTTTCAAGGGGAAGCTCCTTCCGCCTCCGCCGGGACCGGTCGAGCCTCTCGTCGCGCGCGCGCAGTCGGCGCCCAAAATCGCGGTCCTGGCGGCCAAAGCCGAAGCGGCCGGTTATGACGAGCGGGCTGCCGGGCGGATCGTACCCGACATTGCCCTGGGCGCGGGCGTCAAGACGATCGAGGGGCCGGTGGAGGAGACCGGCGTGCTGTTGAGCGCGACCGTGCCTCTTCCGCTTTTCGACCGCAATCAGGGCGCCTGGATGCGCCGTTCGGCGGAAGCCCGGCGCGCCGCCGCCAACTATGCGCTGGCAAGGGACAGAATCGCAGCCGACGTCACTGCGCTCGCCAATCGCGTCGGGCAATTGCGCCGGGCCGCACTGAACTACGAGAACGGCGCGCTTTCCTCCGCCCCCGAACTGGCCCGCATCGCGCGAATTTCCTACGAGGCCGGGGAAATCGGCGTGCTCGAGGCCATCGACGCCCTGCGCTCGGCCTATGAAGCGGAACTTCAAATAACCAGCCTGAAACGGGATGCGCGTGCCGCCCATATCGCCCTTCAGGAACTTCTCCCGGAGACTGAGGAATGATGTCTGCTCGTGTATTTGCCCTGATCGCCGTCCTGGGGCTACAGGCCGCCTGCGAGAGTGAAAAAGACGACAGTCATGATCACGGCGGCGGGGACCATCCCCACGGCGAGGAGGCCGGCGATCACGGACAGGATCACGGCGACGGTGGGCATGATGAAGCGGCGGGCGGACATGATGGCGGCCATGCCGGTCACGGGGGCCACGGGGGCGGCATCATCATCATCACGCACTACACGGAGCATACGGAACTGTTCGTCGAGTATCCGGCGCTTGCCGTGAATCGGGAATCGCCCTTCGCGGCCCATTTCACGCGCCTCGACACATGGGAACCGGTGACGTCGGGGCGCCTCACGGTTCGTCTCTCCGGCGGCGGCGCGCCGGACGAAACCTTCGACTCCGGTCCGTCCTCGACGGCGGGCATTTTCCGCCCCGTCGTCAAGCCCGAACATGCGGCCACACGGAAACTGACCTTCGAACTCGACACGGGAGAATTCACGAGTGTGCATGAGGTTGGCGAGTACCGGATCTATCCGGCGGCGGAAGAAGCCGATGCCGCATCACCGCATGAGCACCGGCCGGAAGGCCTGGTTCCCTTTTCGAAGGAACAGCAGTGGAAGGTGGAATTCGCGACCGCGCCTGTCCAGGTGAAACGCCTTTCGGCATCGATTGCCGCGCCCGGCGTGCTCTCGCCCGCGCCGGGCGGCGAGGCCTGGCTTGTGGCGCCCACTGACGGTCTTCTCCTGGTCAATGGCGGGCGTATTCCCGAGATCGGCGACAAGGTCGAGGCCGGTCAGATTATCGCGCGCCTGTCGCCGCATCTGGGCGGCGAGCAGGATTATGCCACGCTCGTCTCCGAGCGCGCGTCGGCTGAAGCCGCCTGGGAGTCCGCGCGCCAGGACCGCAAGCGTGTCGAGCGGCTTCTCGCCGAAGGCGCCGTCTCCCAACGGCGTCTGGAAGAGGCGCAGGCGGCCGAACGGACCGCAAAGGCCCGGTTCGACGCCGCGAAGGCGCGCCTTGGAGCCGTTCAGGGCCGGGCAAACGCCGGCGCGGGCATCGCAATTCGCGCGCCGGTCTCCGGGAGGATTGCGCAGATTGGCGCCGGTCGGGGGCAGTTCGTCAATCAGGGCACGACCCTTTTCCGGATCGTGGACACACGCATCTTGCGCCTGACGGCCCAAATTGCCGAAATCGACGCGGTGGAAATGGCAGCGCCCACGGGGACGTGGTTCACGCCTGCGGGCGGCAGCCAAGTCTACGAAATCACCGCGGAGAACGGCCGTGTCGTGGCGGCCGGCGGCGCCGTGGATCCGGTCAAGCGCACCGTGCCCGTGATCTTCGAGTTCGAGAATCCGGACGGCGCCTTTCGCGCGGGCATGAATGTTTCCGCTCATATCCGGACGAACAAAACCTTTGCGGGACCGGCCATCCCGGCCTCCGCCGTGGTCGATGATGCCGGTCAGCCGGTGGTGTTCGTCATGTCGGACGCGGAGAACTGGGAGCGGCGGGTCATCAGGGTCGCGCTGCGCGACGGTGAGTGGATCGGGGTGTCCTCCGGCGTGACCCTGGGCGAGCGGGTGGTCTCGCGCGGCGCCTGGCTTGTCCATCTGGCGGCCAGCGGCCCGGCCGAGGCCGGCCACGGCCATGTGCATTAAGGGCCGGCGTTCATGATCTCGCAGACGATACGCTGGTCGCTTGCGAACAAGCTGTTCGTTCTTCTGGCCGCCGGGGGGCTGCTGGTCTGGGGCGTCATCGAGGCCGTGCGCATGCCCGTCGACGTGTTTCCCGATCTCACGGCGCCCACCGTAACGGTGGTGGCCGAGGCGCACGGCATGGCGCCGGAAGAGGTGGAAACGCTGATCACCTTTCCCATTGAAACGACCCTCAACGGCGCTTCCGGCATCAGGCGCGTGCGCTCCTCGACCTCTGTGGGCAGCGCCGTGATCTGGGCCGACTTCGATTGGGGTACGGATATTTACCGTGCCCGCCAGATCGTTGCGGAAAAGCTTCAGCTCGTGCGGGGCAACCTGCCGCCCGAGGTGCCGCCGCCGGTTCTCGCGCCGATCACCTCGATCATGGGCGAGATCATGTTCGTGGCGCTGCGTTCCAACCGCCACAGCCCCATGGAACTGAAGTCGGTGGTGGACTGGAGGCTGCGCCGCCGCCTGCTTTCCGTGCCCGGCGTCGCCCAGGTCATCCCCATCGGCGGCGACACCAAGCAGTACCAGGTGACGGTGCGGCCCGAACGCCTGTCCCTCTACGGGCTGACCTTCGAGCAGGTCATCGAAGCCGTACGCGGAACCAACCGGAACTCCTCGGCGGGTTTCGTCCGTCAGGGCGGGCAGGAATACCTGATCCGGGGGATGGGCCGGACACAGACGGTTGACGAAATCGCCCGCACCGTGGTGGCGATGCATGAGGGCCAGCCCGTGCTCGTGCGCGATGTCGCGCATGTGGACATCGGCCCCGCGCTCAAACGCGGTACCGGCTCGCACAACGGCAAGCCGGCCGTGATCGTCGGTGTACAGAAACAGCCGGATGCCAATACGCTGGCCTTGACGGAAAAGCTCGACAGCGTCATGGCGGAGGTCCAGGAGGGCCTGCCGGAAGGCATGACCATCGAGACGCACATCTTCCGTCAGGCTGACTTCATCTCTGTCGCCATCGACAATTTGCAGGAGGCCATCCGCGACGGCGCCATCCTGGTGGTCGCCATCGTCTTTGTCTTCCTGCTGAGCTGGCGGGCGACGGCGATTTCCCTGCTTGCGCTGCCGCTGTCGCTGGTTGCCGCCGTCCTGGTGCTCAAGGCGTTCGGGGCCACCATCAACACCATGACGCTGGGCGGCATGGCCATTGCGCTGGGCGCGCTGGTGGATGACGCCATCATCGTGGTGGAAAACGTCGCCCGAAGACTGCGCGCCAACGCCCTGGCGGAAAAGCCTGCGCCCACCTTGCAGGTGGCGTGGGCGGCGACCCACGAGATTCAGGGCTCCATCGTTTTTGCCACCCTCGTCATCATGCTGGTCTTCCTGCCGCTGTTCTTCCTCTCCGGCGTGGAGGGGCGCCTGCTCCAGCCGCTGGGCGCGGCTTATATCATCGCTCTTGCCGCCTCGCTTCTTGTTGCGGTGACCGTGACGCCCGTGCTGTGCGCTTTCCTGCTGCCGCGCTCCAAAACGGTCAGGCAGGGGCACGATCCCGTCGTGGCCGCCGCCGTGAAACAGTTC
>JBKHIN010000297.1:0-4278 GCA_046538635.1 Alphaproteobacteria bacterium | reverse complement strand
CAGCCGGCGGGCGAGGTAGACGAATTCCAGCGCCATATTATCCGCCTGCTGAAGAAGGTTGGCGCTCGCCGAATGACCGCCCTCGATGTTCTCGTAATAGAGAAATTCGTGGCCCATCCCGGCCATGCGCGCGGCCATCTTGCGGGCGTGGCCGGGGTGCACCCGGTCGTCCTTGGTGGAGGTGAGGAAGAAGACCTTCGGATAGTCCGCGTCCTTTTCCAGATTGTGATAGGGCGAATAGCTCGCCAGCACCTTCCGTTCCTCCGGGATCGACGGATCGCCATATTCGCCCATCCAGCTTGCGCCCGGCGGCAGGTCCACATAGCGGATCATGTCGAGCAGGGGCACGGCGCACACCACCGCGTGGTAAAGCTCCGGATGCTGAGTGAAGGCGACACCCACCAGCAGGCCGCCGTTCGAGCCGCCCATGATGCCCAGCCGCCGCGCGCTGGTGATCTTGCGCTCGATCAGGTCTTTGGAGACCGCCGCGAAGTCGTCGTAAACCCGCTGACGGTTTATCTTGAGCCCCGCCTCGTGCCAGCGCGGGCCGAACTCGCCGCCGCCCCTGATATTGGCGATGACGAAAGCGCCGCCATTCTCCAGCCACAGCTTGCCCCAGGTGGCGCGGTATCTGGGGGTGAGCGGAATTTCAAAGCCGCCATAGGCGTAAAGCAGGGTGGGCAGAGAACCGTCCGGTTCGGCGTCCTCCGGACGCACCACCCAGTAGGGCACCTTGGTGCCGTCCTTGCTCTCCGCCTCGAAGCGTTCCACCGTCATGCCGCTTGCATCGAAGCGGGCAGGCAGGGACTTGACCGGCGTTACCTCGCCCGACTCCAGGTTCGCCTGGAGCAGTGTGTCCGGGGTGAGATAGCCTTCGAAATTGACGAAGGCGACATTGTTGAAATTGTCCGAGGAAGACACCGCCGCCGTGCCGTCACCGGGAAGCTTCACGGTTTCCGAACGCCATTCGCCGTCCTCGTAATCGAAAGCGAGCATCTTGCTCGTGACGTTGCTCAGCAAGCTGACGACCACCGTGTCCCGGGTCGTCGAAACGCCGGAAACTGAGCTTCGCTCATCCGGCGTGAACAGTGTGTCGATGGCGGGCAGCGTAGCGGTGTCCAGAAAGCTGTTCAGGTCGAAGGCGATCAGGGACCCCTGCGCGAATTCCCCTCCCTCGCCTTCACCGGCCTCGAGCTTCCAGGCCTTGCGCAGGGTGAACAGGATCTGCCCCTCGTACACGCCCTCAACTTCCGCATGGGTTGGGACGGGCAGTTCCACCGTCGAGCCGTCCTCCTTGACCACGAGCCAGATCGAATTGAAGAAATCGACGGCGCGGTTGATGATCGCCACCTTGCCCTCCGGCCGGTGGATCACGCTCGGCCACATGGCGACGTCGCTCTTTTCGCCCTCGGCGACGGTTTCCGCGTCGCTGATGAACGTGCCGCGCTTCCATTTCTTGATAATGCGGGGATAGCCCGAGGTGGTGAGGCTGTCCTCGCCCCAGTCCGTGCCGACGAGCAGCGTGTCCCGGTCGAGCCAGGCGGTCCAGGTCTTGGCTTCCCGGATCTTGAAGCCGCGATTGACGAAGGCGCGCGTGGGCAGGTCCCATTCCCGGAAGACGGAGGCGTCCTTGCCGCCGCGCGAAAGCTGAATCATGCAGCGGTCATAGGCCGGGGGCAGGCAGTCCACGCCCTTGAAGACCCAGTTCTCGTCCTCTTCTTCCGCCAGTTTGTCGATATCCAGCAACACCTCCCAGTCGGGATCGTCGCTGCGGTAGGATTCCAGCGTCGCGCGCCGCCAGATGCCGCGAACGTGGTCGTCGTCCTGCCAGAAATTGTAGACATAGCCGCCCCGGTAGGTGCCCGTGGGAATGCGGTCGGGGGCGGTGAGAATGTCAAGCGCCTGTTCCTTGAACGGCTCGAAGCGCGGATCGCCCTCCAGCACCTTGCGGCTTCTGGCGTTCTGCTCGCGTACCCAGTCGAGCGCCTTTTCGCTCTCCACCTCCTCGAGCCAGAGGAACGGGTCGCGTGCATCCGGATCGATGGCAGGCTCGGACGATTCCACGGCGGGCGTGCTTGAAACTGGCTCGCTTGGCTCCAACTTGATGTCCTCTCCGGAAATCTCTGCCGTCTCGTCTTGCGTGGTTTCGTCCGTTTCGCGGGATTGATCGCCGCAAGCGCTCAAGCCCAGGGCCAGCAGTGCGGCCGCCAGTCCGCTCGCATAGCGCATGGATTTACCTCTCCCAACGTCGCTCCGGCCCGTTTTTCGGGCCCGGTAATGTTTTCCCATTATCGCGGGACGGCGGGATTTGCCAAGGGGTGGCGCCCCCGGCGCTCTGGTCAAGTCCGCCGCAAAGGCCATATAAGGAGCCTATGACGGCATTCTTGAAAATGAACGGGCTGGGCAATGACTTCGTCGTGATCGATGCCCGCGGGGACGGGGCCCTGCCGGAACCTGAACAAATCCGCCGGATCGCCGACCGGCGGCGCGGGGTGGGGTGCGACCAGCTCATCGTCATGCAGGCCGCCGAACCGCCCGCGGACGTGTTCATGCGCATTTTCAATCCCGACGGCTCGGAGGCTGAGGCGTGCGGAAACGCCACACGCTGCGTTGCGCGGGTCGTGGGGGAGGAGACCGGGCGGACGGAGGTCGCCGTGCGCACCGTGGCCGGGCTTCTGCACACGACGCTGCTCGACGACGGCCGGGTGACCGTGGACATGGGCGAACCGCGTTTCGGCTGGGCGGATATTCCGCTGTCGGAGGAAATGGGAACGCTCAATCTCGATATTCCGGTGGGCCCGCTCGACGCGCCGGAGCTTTCCGATCCGTGTGCGGTGAATATGGGCAATCCGCATTGCATTTTCTTCGTCCGCGACGTGCATGCGCACCGGCTGGAGGATCTGGGGCCGTTGCTGGAGCATCATCCGCTGTTCCCGCAGCGCACCAATGTGGAGCTGGCGCAGATCATGGCGCCCGGCCGCATCCGCCTGCGGGTGTGGGAGCGCGGCACGGGCATTACGCCGGCCTGCGGTTCGGGCGCCTGCGCCACCGCGGTGGCGGCGGTACGGCG
This sequence comes from Alphaproteobacteria bacterium, assembly GCA_046538635.1. Classification (GTDB taxonomy): domain Bacteria; phylum Pseudomonadota; class Alphaproteobacteria; order JAJFIK01; family JAJFIK01; genus JBKHIN01. The sequence continues at coordinate 1,208 of JBKHIN010000297.1, read as the reverse complement.
CGGACTGACGGAACGGCGCGTGACCGTGGAAGTGGACGGCGGCGAGCTGACCATCGAATGGACGCCGGAAAACCATGTGCTGATGACCGGCCCCATCGCGCTCAGCTTCCGGGGGGAAATGGATCCCGGCCTTCTGGCGGCGGCGGGGTGAGGAACATGACTTCGCCCGCGACGGACATCATCACCTTCGGGTGCCGCCTCAACACTTATGAATCGGAGGTCATGCGCGCTCATGCGGGTGAGGCCGGGCTCGAGGACGCGGTCATCGTCAATACCTGTGCGGTAACCGCGGAGGCCGTGCGCCAGGCGCGCCAGGCGATCCGCCGGGCACGGCGCAACCGGCCGGGGGCGCGGATCATCGTCACGGGCTGCGCGGCGCAGATCGACCCCGGCAGGTTCGCCCGCATGCCCGAAGTGGACAGCGTGCTGGGCAACGAGGAAAAGCTCCACGCCCGGACGTTCGAGGAAATCGGGCGCACGGGCGTCAACGAAAAGGTGCGCGTCAATGACATCATGTCGGTGCGCGAGACGGCGGGCCATCTGGTCCCGGGGTTCGAGGGCCGCACGCGCGCCTTCGTCCAGGTCCAGAATGGCTGCGATCACCGCTGCACCTTCTGCGTCATTCCCTATGGCAGGGGCAACGCCCGCAGCGTGCCCGCGGGCGCGGTGGTGGAGCAGGTGCGCGCGCTGGTGGCCAACGGCTATCGCGAAGTGGTGCTGACCGGCGTCGACATTACCTCTTATGGGACCGATCTCCCGGGCCGCCCGCGTCTGGGCAGCCTTGTGGCCCGAATTCTGAAGCTGGCGCCGGAACTGGAACGCCTGCGGCTGTCTTCCATCGACTCGGTGGAGGCGGACGAAACCCTCGTCGATCTCGTGGCGAACGAAAAGCGGCTGATGCCCCATCTGCATCTGTCGCTTCAGTCCGGGGACAACATGATCCTGAAGCGGATGAAGCGCCGCCATGCCCGCGAAGACGCCATCCTTCTGTGCGAGCGTTTGCACCGGGCCCGGCCCGACATCGTGTTCGGGGCGGACCTGATCGCCGGGTTTCCGACCGAAACGGAGGAAATGTTCCGCAATACGCTCCGCCTCGTGGACGAATGCGGGCTCACCTGGCTTCACGTGTTTCCGTTCTCGCCCCGGCCGGGCACGCCGGCGGCGCGCATGCCGCAGCTGGATGGCGCAACGATCCGGGCGCGCGCGGC
>JBKHIN010000296.1:0-4299 GCA_046538635.1 Alphaproteobacteria bacterium | reverse complement strand
GGCTGGGCTGGAGCGACATTCTGGCCGCGGCCGACCGGGCCAGCCATGAGGAAGGCATCCCCGAGGCGGAAACCGGGCTCGATCCCGAAACCGAGAAGGCGCGCACGGCGGTGCCCGAAGGCCCGGCCCTGGGCACGCCGGAACTGCAGAGCATCGGGCGCGAGATCGTTTCCGTGCTGCAGACGCTCTCCCTCGATCTGAGGCCGGTCTGGCGGGAAACCCTGCCGCCGGAGGTGGTCCGCCGCTTCCTGAAGGGCGACAAGCACGCGCTGACGCGCCGCCTGCCCGTGATGGGCGGCATGGAGGCCATGACGCGCATCCGGCGGCGCTATCGCAGCGAGCCGCGCTTCCGCGCCAATGTGGACCGGTTCGTGCGGGAGTTCGACGTGCTGGTGGACCAGATTCACGGCCTCGATGCGGCGCGTGCGGAACGATACATGTCGTCCCAGAACGGACGGCTGTTCATTCTGCTGAAACAGGTGCTGTCGAAGTCGTGAGGGGCTGAAAAATTGCATCCTCGGGGCCGCTGTGCCCCGGCAAAACGCCCATAGGCGCTAAAATAGCATGGCCGTGCCGGGCTGCGCGCTCGCTTTCACCACGAAGACACAAAGAAGGCGCCAAGGGCACGAAGGACTCTCTCGCCGGGCTTTGCGGCGCATGCCCGTCTTCTCACAAGACTCCTGGCCGCAGGCGCCCTTTCTTCCCTTCGTGTACTCTGTGCCTTCTTTGTGTCTTCGTGGTGAAAGCGAATCCGCCGCTTGGAATGCCTTGGCTATTTTAGCGCGAATGGGCAAACGCCGGGGCACAGCGGCCCCGAGGATGACATCCTTTTTTAATGTGTGTACGGATCGCCCCCTGCACACCGGCCCGTCCGGAAGAGGCTCTATGCCTTCGCCGTTTCCTTCGCCCGGGTCTTGCCGCGCGTTTTGGCGGCGGGTTTGCTCTGTGTGCGCCTCGTCTTGCCGCCCGTCTTGGCCGCGGCGCCGCCGGACCTGCCCGAAGGCGGAACGAAGATTTCCGCCGCCTCTCCGGGTATGGTTTCGAGATAGAGCGACCGGCTGGGGAAGGCGAATCCGGTCCCCGCGCCCTCCACGATTTCCTTTACCTTGCAGGCAAGCTCTTCCTTGATCTGCAGCCACTCGCCCCAGACGGTGGTCCTGGTGAAGCAATAGAGCAGAATGTCGATGGAGGAGTCGTTGAAACTGTCGATGTGCACGAAGGTGGCTGCCTCGGAGGGGCCCACGAAATCCTCATTGTTCAGAATGTACCCCTCGATGCCGTTGCGGATCTCGCGAAGCTGCGCCACGGTGGTGCTGTATTCCACGCCGATGACCCACTTGATCCGGCGGAAGGTCATCTCGGAGAAGTTGGTCACCGGACTGTCCGAAAGCTGCGCATTGGGGACGTGTACGGGCGCCTTGTCGAAGCGGCGCACGCGCGTGGAGCGGAAGCCGATGAACTCCACCGTGCCTTCCACGATGCCGCTGACCAGAATCCAGTCGCCCTTGTGAAAGCGCTTTTCGGAGAGGATGAGGGCGCCGGCAATCAGATTCTTGAACATGTCCTGCGCGCCCAGCGCGACGGCCACGCCGAACAGGCCGAGGCCCGCAATCGCCGCGCCCACATTGAAGCCCCAGCTGTCAAAAAAGGCGACACCGCCGGCGAAAACGATCAGGGCCTTGAGCGCCTTCACCGCCCAGTCGATCATTTCGCGGGTGAGAATGCGCTCCAGCCGGTTGAACATGGAGGACAAGGGCGTAACCGCATTATACAGCGCCCAGAAGATCATGATCACGACGAGCGATTGCACGAGATTGCCGCCCTTCGTTCCCTCCCCCACGGGGGCGCCGGCCGCAATCAGTCCGAAATAGACCCCCAGCACCACGGGCAGGAAGCGGACCGGGCCGGACACCGCGTCGATCACCCTGTCGTCGAACTCAATGGATGTCTTCTTCGTCAATCGTTGAAGCGTGGAGAGCAGGAATCGGGTGATGACACCGCGCAGCCAGTAAAAAGCGGCGAAGACGCCGAAACCCAGAAGCAGGTTACCGACAGTGACGCCGAGCAGGCTCTGCGTCCACACCTTGACGACGATCTGCCAGAACCCCTCCAGATACCCCATGAACGCTTCCATGTGTTCACACCCTTTCACGCGTTGCCGAAAACCGGACCTCCGGCCACTTGTCCGCCGTGTAGTTCACATCCCACAGGCTTTTGGCGAGAAACACCGGCGCGCCGTCGCGGTCCTCCGCCATGGCCGTCCGGTTGGCGGAAATGAAGCGTTCGACTTCATCCCGCGGCCCCGCGACCCAGCGCGCGGTCTCGTAGGGAGCGGCCTCGATGGCCACGTCGAGCCCGTATTCCACTTCCATGCGGTCGGCCAGCACTTCGAGCTGAAGCTGCCCCACCACGCCCACGATCCATTGCGAACCGATCATGGGGCGGAACACCTGCGTCACCCCTTCCTCCGCCAGGCTTTCGAGCGCCTTGCGCATGTGCTTGGCCTTCATGGGATCGGCCGGGCGCACGCGGCGCAGGATTTCCGGCGCGAAATTGGGAATGCCGGTGAAGCGCAGATCCGGCTGTTCGGAAAGCGTATCGCCCACCCGCAGCGTGCCGTGATTGGGGATTCCGATGATGTCGCCGGGCCAGGCTTCGTCCACCAGTTCCCGGTCCTGCGCGAAGAACAGGATGGGATTGTGCACGCCCACGCTCTTGCCGGTGCCCGACTGTTTCAGACGCATGCCGCGCCGGAAGCGCCCGGAGACGAGGCGCATGAAGGCCACGCGGTCCCGGTGGTTCTGGTCCATATTGGCCTGCACCTTGAAGACGAAGCCCGAAACCTTGTCCTCCCCCGGTTCGATGACCCGCTCCCCGGCCTGCTGCGCGCGGGGCGGCGGGGCGTAGCGCACGATCCCGTCCAGCAGTTGCGTGACGCCGAAATCCCTCAGGGCGCTGCCGAACCACACGGGCGTCAGGTGGCCTTCGCGGTAGGCCTGCGGGTCGAAGTCCGGGCAGGCGCCGCGCGCCAGCGCCGCCTCGTCCTCCAGCGTCTCGCGCATGCCGCCGCCCAGCAGCGCCTCGTATTCATCCGTGCCCGGCGCGACGGGCGCGGCGGCGCCGTCCCGGCTGAAGGGCAGGAACAGGCCCGAGGGGAAATCCATGCAGCCGCGGAAGATGCCGCCCGAGCCCGCCGGCCACATCATGGGCGCGGTATCCAGCGCCAGCTTGCCGGCGATCTCGTCGAGAATTTCGAATGGGTCGAGCGCCTCCCGGTCCATCTTGTTGACGAAGGTCATGATGGGGATGTCGCGCAGCCGGCAAACCTCGAACAGTTTGAGGGTCTGAGGCTCGATCCCCCGGGCTGCGTCGAGCACCATTATTGCGGAGTCGGCGGCCGTCAGTGTGCGGTAGGTATCTTCGGAGAAATCCTCGTGGCCCGGCGTGTCCAGGAGATTGCAGGTGACGCCTTCATGTTCGAAGGTCATCACGGCGGAAGTGACGGAAATGCCCCGCTCGCGCTCGATCTTCATCCAGTCGGAGCGCGTGCGCCGGTTCTGGCCGCGCGCGCGCACCTGTCCGGCCATGCGGATGGCGCCGCCGGTCAGCAGCAGTTTCTCCGTAAGCGTTGTTTTACCCGCGTCGGGATGCGAGATGATCGCGAATGTCCGGCGTCTGCCCGCCGCCTCGGCGGGGCTCAATCGCGCGGCCCCGGCGGGTGCCTGTTCGTTCACTGATGTCGTCCTTAAGTTTTCGGCTCGAAGAAATTCCGGGCGCGAGTTCTAGCCCGCTTCCTCCACATCATCAAGGAAGGGGCGGCCCTCGCGGTCCTCCACTTCCACGATCCACACATCCGGGTCCACCCGCAGGGCCTTCGCCAGATAGGCTTCAGCCCGTTCGTCGGGCACGTCTTCGGGGCCCGTGCCCCGCGTCCAGATGGCCGTGCCGTCGCCGCGCCTTGTCTGCACATAGACGGCGGAGTGCCCGTCCAGCCGGTTGACCCGGACCAGCACCGCACCCGCCGTTTCATCTCCCCGGCGGACGACCACCGCGGGCACGTCCGAAACCGCGCAGCGGCGGATGAAGGCCTTCACCCAGATTTCGGCTTTCAGGCGCGGTTCCATGCGTCTCCTGGCAGCCCCTCTTTTCCGTTCATCTTACAATCCGGCGATTTACCCGGAGCCTCTTCGTGCTCTGAAAAGAATATGGGTCGCGCGAAGGCACGAAGACGCGAAGAAGGCGCGATCCAGGGAAGGCGCTTCGCGCCCTCGCGCCTTCGCGTGAGACCCTTTTCATCCC
>JBKHIN010000009.1:0-21134 GCA_046538635.1 Alphaproteobacteria bacterium | reverse complement strand
GTGGGCACCTGGGCGTGGGACTTCATCCAGCCGCCCTCGCCGCCCGGGGCGAAAACCCGGCTCTGTTTTTCCCACTTCATGGTTCCCTCCCGCTGGCAAAATGGTTCAGGCCGCCGTAACGGCGCCGGCCGGCGCATGCTGTTCCACCGCACCCAGACGGTCGCCGGGCCGGATCGCCGAAAGATCGCCCTCGATCGCCTTGAGCTTCAGATAACCCTCTCCCAGCCGTACCAGCAGGCAGTCCTCGTACCGGAATACGACCTCGCCCGGAGCGTAGGAATTGCGCCGCCGCATGAGCCACGGATTGACCACCGGCTCGGCGTCGAAGACACGAAAGGTCGATCCGCGATAGCTGAAGCGCGCGCCCTGGGACCGGTTGGAAAAGGCCTTGACGCGCCGGACGATCGCGGCGGGCGCCTCGCCGAAGTCGATCCGCAGATCTTCCGGTTTCTTGCTGTAATAGACGCCGGGACGGCCCGTGCCGGCTTCCGGCGCCGGGCGGAACCCTCTTTCGCACGCACGGCTGAAGGCTTCCTTTTCGGCCATGAAGGACATCTGGTAGAGGAGCCCGGCATCCAAATCTTCCGTATTCGGAATCACAACGCGCGAAATGATCGGGCCCGTATCGATCCCGTCATCCATGAGATGGCAGGCAGCCCCGGAATCCCGCCCCAACAGAAGCGCGCCCGGCACCGGGTCCAGTCCGCGGAGATCCGGTAATGGCCCGGGATGCACGTTAACGAAGATCCGGTCACGGTCTTTCAGTTTCGATACGGGCAGAATGTAGGGACAACCGTTCGACACGAACACATCGAAGTCCATCGATGTGAGCCGGACCACCAGGTCGTTCCGGCTCTCGATGACCGAGAATCTTCTGCCGCTGCCCCGGAGCTCTCTTTCCAGCCAGGAACCGCGCACGGCGAAAACTTCGACCGGAAAGTCACGGGCGATGATTTCCTCCAGAACGAAGGATCGGTTTCCGGCGAACACGAACTTTCTGCCTCGCAGATTTTCCGCAAACGAGGGCAGATTGTCGTTCAGATGACGGGTCATATCCGCTCCTTTAACCGTTGTACCGGCAAGCCTTGCGCGCCGCGCTCAGCGCTCCCGGTAGGCCGCAACGTCCGGCAACAGATCGTCATATCCGCGCTTGAGATCGATACCGGTAGTTTCGTCCCTGGCCGGAATGGAGCAAAACCCCAGGATGGCCCGCTGGCTTTCCGTGAGCTGCTTGTAGATTTCCTGCGGCAGGTTCTGGGTGATGTTCCAGTGCTGCTTCATCCACCACCGGCAGAAAGTGGCGACGATCGCCCAGCGGGTATTCCCCGACCGGTTGTCCGTGGTGCCGTGCCAGAGCCGGCTGTCCCAGATCACGATGTCGCCCGCCCTCGAATTGATGGGCACCGCTTCCTTGAACGCGTCCTGCGTCGTATACTGACCGTACAGATGCGATCCCGGCACGACGACGGTGCAGCCGTTCTCGGCCTCCTGGTCCTCCAGGATGATGGACGCCTGCATGATGATGACGTGGTTGCCGAGATAGGGCACGAAGGAATCGAGGTGCATCGGCAGCCGCTTGTTACTGCTCCGGGCGATGAACGAACGCAGCAGGTAGTTCGGTTCGTGCTGCGGAATCTGGCGGAACCAGTGATCGTTCAGGAAATGGACCAGGATCTTCTGCAGGATCCGGGCGTCGAACAGCATCTTCAGGAAGAAGACGTCCTTGTTCTGCAGGTTATAGACCGTCGGCTGATCCGTATTCAGAAACGGAACGTTTTTGCTGCACGTATTGCGCGATTTCTCATACCAGCAGCGCACCCGCTCCAGAGCCTCACGCGTCGTCGAAGGATCGTAGACCTGTCGCAACCGGCAATACCCCAGCCTCTCCAGATCGTTCACAGCCTTGTCCAGTCCAAGCATCGGACGCCCTCGCAAATCCCGAATTGCGTTACCAAGCGCTCACACCCTCTCCGGTTCACTCTTTTCACTGGCCGCTTCCCGTCCCCGCGCAGGCCTCCCTCCACGCGCAGGCGGCACGCTGAATACAACGACTCTGTCTACAGACGTACTGATTAGCGGAATGCCGACATGCGGATGAACTGATCGCTTGTCACCGGCATTCTGGCCGACACCTCTTCCACGACCACGCTGGATTCAGGTAAATCCTTCGTCACCAGACTGTTGGCCCCGAGGAAGCACCGGTCACCGATCCGGATACCGTTGCCGGCCGTCGCGTTCGCTGCGAAGAAACAGTTTCTACCCACCGTAACGTCGCCGCAAATCGCCGCCATGGAGGTGACCCAGCAATGATCGCCGATTGTCGTATGATGGCCGATCAGGGCGCCGCTCCAGACGATTACATTATGCCCCAAGCGTACATGGGGCTGAATTAAAGCGTGGTTCATGATAAAGCAGTTTTCGCCCAATTCCGCATTTTCGGGAAAATGCGCCTGTTCGTGGACGAATGAAACAAGCTCGTACCCCTTCTCGCGCGCCTGCGCCACGCGCTCCGCACGCACATCATTCATGTGCTGATAGCCGATGGCGACAAAGAGCCGGAAGTCCGAAGGCGGAAAGTGCCTGTCCACCTCATCGAACGGAACGATCCGGTGGCCCTGGAAAGCCGGTTCCCGGATGAGATCGCGGTCGCAGGTGACGCCCGCAACCTCGAAACGGCTTTCATACTCGAAATAGTAGTGAACCACCTCCGCGACTCTGCCCGCACCGAATAGGATTACCGGTTTCATGGCGTCAGTCCATTGAGTTGAGCCGGGCCCGGTCGATCTTGCCGTTGGCGTTCTTGGGCAAGAGCTGCATCATCCGGACCTCCTTGGGAACCATGTAAGGCGGCAGCTTGTCCTTGACGTCGTTGAGCACTTCCCTGACAGGTTTCTCGTTCAGACAACCGACAAATGCGACGATCCGCCCCGGCTCGCCGCCCGGCCTCTTGCCGGCCGGCGGGTTCCGGTAGACTACCGCGACTTCGTCAATGTAACCGAGACCGGTAAACGCCGCCTCGATTTCTTCCAGTTCGATCCGGTGCCCCATATGCTTGATCTGGTTGTCGGCGCGCCCGCGAAAATGCAGGGTTCCGTCTTCATCCGCATGCACTAGGTCTCCGGTGCGGTAAACGACCCGGGTGTAGCGGCTCTCGCCCGGGTCCTGGATAAATGCTTTCTCCGTGCGCCCGGGGTCGTTGAAATAGCCAAGTCCCACATTCGGGCCCGAAATGAGCAGTTCGCCGAAGGAGGGGTCGCCGGAGACGGGATCGATCCGAAACCCGAAATTGGGCGCCATTCGGCCCAACGGCGCCAGCCTTGACTGATCCTCCGCCTCCTCCCGCGAAATCGCGTAGGCGGAACAGATGCAGGTGCATTCCGTGGGGCCATAGACATTGATGAGCCGAGTCCGGTCTCCAATCCGCCGGTAAAGTTCCCGCAACTTGTTCTTGGGAAATCCTTCGCCGCCGAAAATCACGCGCGTGACCGATGAAAAATCGTCCGGGCCCAGCGCTCTAAGGGTAAGCAAATAGACGAGCAGTGAAGGCACCGAGAACCAGACCGTGCATTCAAGGTCGTTGACCGCCCGTACCAGATTCAGCGGCTCGGTAAGAAACCGGGCGCCGAACGGACACAGCGTCGCGCCCGAGAACAGGCTCGCATAAAAGTCGAAAACCGAGTTGTCGAAGTAGATGGGGTTTACGTTGGTGAAAACGTCCCCTTGCGACACCGCAAATGTCTCCCGCGCCCAGCCGATGAAATTGAGCACGTTGCCGTGGCTCATTACGGCGCCCTTGGGAAAACCGGTCGATCCGGATGTGAACATGATATAGGCAGGATCGGCCCCGGTGATTTCGGCGGATTCCGGCAAGTCCTCCGCCTGCTGCCGTTCCGTGAGCTTACTGAACTCCGGGGATGCCAGATCGAAAGAGGCGATGTCAAACCCTGCCCCGCCCGGCCTCACCGGCCTTTGGGCGCCGTCCAGAAGCAACAGGGCGGGAGCGCATGTATCGAGCATCTTCTCGACCCGTTCGGGCGGGCTGGTGACGTCCAGATTGACGTAGGGAGCGCCGATTTTCAGGCACGCCAGCATGGCGGCAAAGGCGCGGCTGCTCTTGTTGTTCAAAATACAGATCACGTCTCCCCGCCTTGCCCCCGCCGCACGGAAGGCGCGAGCCATCCGGTTGGACAGCCGGTTCAGCTCCTTAAAGGAAACCGTTTCTCCGTGAGGAAACCGGAGCGCCGTGGCGTTGCCGCGCGCACGGACAATCCGGTAAAAGGCCTGGGCGAGATTGTACGTATACGGCGCCCGCGGAAGCGCCGCAGACTGATTAGATTCTGAGACCACCGTCAAGCTCCAGTATGCGGCCGTTGAAATAACCGTTTTCCATGATGAATCGCACTGCCCGCGCCATTTCCTGCGGCGTACCCAGACGGCCCGCAGGCGTCTGCCGGACCCATCGGTCGATATACCTCTCCGGCAGCGCGGCGCGGGTGGACGCCACATCCAGAAAGCCGGGCGAGATGCCCGCGACCCGAATGCCCAGCGGGCCGAGTTCCCTGCTCCAGGTTTTCGTCAGCGCGTCGACGCCCGCCTTGGCAGCGCCGTAGGCCGACTGCCCGGCATTGCCGCCGGCAGCGATGGAACTGACATTGATGATCACGCCCCGGGTCCGAAGCTCGGCCATCCTGCGGACGACGCAGACCGTGACGTGAAACACGCTGTGCAGGTTGTTCCCGATCGTCGCGTGCCAGGAGCGGACGTCATGCCGCGGATCCGGCCTCTTCAGCGGGCTGAACAGCGGCTCGCTGTGTATCGTGCCCGCATTGTTGATGAGCACGTCCACCGTGCGGCCGTCCGCGTAGATCTCGTCAACCGCGGCAGAAACCTCCTCGAAGCAGGCCAGATCGCAAACATAGGCCGCGGCTTCCGGGCACACGGCGTGCAGTTGCGAGAGGGCCTCGGCGTCGCGGTCCAGCACGATGAGCCGGCTGTCACGGGAAAGCTCCCGCACCAGCTCTTTCCCGATGGCGCCGGCGCCACCGGTCAGCAGAACGGATTTTCCGGTACCGGTCATAGCTGAAGGCCGTGGCGTTCCCTGAGAATTTGGCGGATGACGCCCAGATTGAGCATTTCGGCGATCTCCTCGCCGCTGAGCTCGACCTCGTATTCGCTCTCGAGCGCGGCGATGAATTTCATGTGATTGAGCGAGTCCCAGTTGGGAAGCTCGCGCAGATCCTCGCCTTCCTGCAAAGAATTATCCTCCGCATGGAAAACGTCCCGAGCAATGTCCAGGGGTGTGCGCATCATTTCAGAAGGCCATGGTTTCGTGGTTTCCGACCAACGGCGCCGGTGCAGCGAACGGCCCGTACCCACTCACATACTGAAACACGAAAACGCAATAAACCCGGAGAGAACGATCCGCGTGCGAAATAAATTTCGCAGCACGTGCCGCTTCCAGTCAATACGCATTCCGGTGGAAAAAGCAACCCAGCGTCATGATCATGATCTTCAGATCCAGTCTAACCGACCAGTTATCCGCATAGTGCAGGTCATATTCGACACGCTTGCGCATCTTTTCCACCGTATCGGTCTCGCCGCGATATCCGTGCACCTGCGCCCACCCCGTTATTCCCGGCTTGATCCGGTGCCGTGCCAGATAGGAATCGATCAGCCTGGCAAACTGATCATTGTGCTCGCAGGCATGAGGACGCGGACCGACGATGGACATTTCCCCGCGCAGCACATTGAAGAGCTGGGGCAGCTCATCGAGGCTGGTCCGCCGCAGAATGGCGCCCACGCGTGTCACGCGGGGATCGTTGCGGCGCGCCTGACACACGCTTTTGTCCCTTCGGTGATACATGGTGCGGAACTTGAACACCTGGAACGGCCGGTTGTTGAAGCCATGGCGGTACTGCCGGAACAGCGCCGGACCCGGACTATCCAGCTTGATCGCCAGCGCGATCAGCAGCATGGGCAGGCCGAACACGGTCAGCGCAGCCGAGGCGGTGGCGAGATCGAGGCCCCGCTTCAGCAGCAGTTGGGTTTCGTCGAGCGGACGGCGCATTATGCGCATGACCGGCAACCCGGCGATCTTGCCCACGGGCCGGTTCGCCCACACCGGATCCACCTCTCCGGCCAGCAGGTCCACATCCATCGAAACGGTGCGCAGCTTCTGGATCACGGGCTCCATGTTGTCGCAACCCCGCGACGGGATGATGACCAGCGTGCTGTCGATCAGGCCGCCTTCGGCCGCCTGCAGCAGATCCTCGACCGAACCCCGGACCAGATGCCGCCAGGCGAAGGCGCGATTTCCGATTTCGTTCGGCCTGTCCAGGAAAATGCCCACGATTTCCTCCGACTGCGGACCGAGTTCGCGCCAGCGCTGCATGAACTGCTCGACGCGCCCCAGGCTGCGAACCGACGTGCATATCGCCAGGCGGCGCACATGATGACCGGCCGCCTGCCGCTGCCTGTAGATATGGGCAGCCCCCAGACGCGCCAGGAAAACGGCACCCAGCGTGCCGGCGAACCAGATGGCCACCCACAGGCGCGAGATGGCTTCCGAGGTTTTAAAGGCGTAGCCGATCACCAGCATGGCGAAAAAGACCATAGCCAGCGCCGTCGCCACGCGCCGCAACTGCCCGGTTGCGTTGGCCAGCAATTCCGGATCGTGCAGTTTTGCCTGCCGGAACAGCATCCAGGTCAGAAGAGCGGCGAGAATGAGTGTCATTCCGCGTACGCCGGATATATCCGGAGTTCCGAACCTGACCAGATTTGCCAGCACGCCCGCCGCAATGAGGAGAGCCACGTCCACCAGGCCGAGAAATTCGCCAAATCGTTTCGCTGTCCAGAATCTCCGGCGGCGTACGGGCATTCCCACAAACGTGGCCGGAGCATTTTCCCTGAGAAATTCGATTCGGTTCATCCGCCGCCCTCCTGCTGGCACGCTACCCGTCGTGGTGCGGCCCCGGCTCCTGACTGAAATGGGAGACTCGAACATCCGATTTCTGGAACGAAAGCCTTGAAAATTCGGTGAATGCTTAAGTGCCTGTTACCGGCCATCGCCATCGACTATTCCTTCGTCTACAGATTGATTGACATTCACAAACCGTCCTCGATCGCTCCGGCACCCACACCGGGACGAGACGGTTTCGGGTCAGCATGAAAGCGGTCGGAATGAGCGAGTTATTGTCTGCCGGCCGCGCTGCCGCATCGATGCCGGAAACACTATGGCGAGAGAGGTAGCGGGAGGGTTAAGCATGCTCACATCGAGGACAACCGGGCGAGCCGTAAACGGATCGTATACAACCCGGCGCGCCGGGCGGCACGATTGAAAGATCATATTAATCTGTAGGCAGCACATCTCTTTTCGCAAGCCGGCATCGACGGCAATCAGCGGAGACATCACATGACCCTGGCGACCGGAACGCTTTCTGGCGCAACCGCCCTACTCAGCGGCCGGCCGCCGCCCCGCCGGGTGCTGATCATTGTGGAGAATCTGCCGGTCCCCCTGGACAGGCGGGTATGGCAGGAGGCGGCAGCGCTCAAGGAAGCGGGTTATACCGTCTCCGTAATCTGTCCGCAGACCGCCTCCTGTCCGTCTTCCTATGAAGAGCTGGACGGCATCCACATATACCGCCATCCCCTGCCTGTTGAAGGTTCGGGCGCCTTCAGCTATCTCGGCGAATATGCGCTCGCCCTGTTCTGGGAGTTCATTCTCTCGTTCCGGGTCCTGCGCGAGCAGGGATTCGATGCCATTCACGCCTGCAACCCTCCCGATCTGATCTTTCTCGTCGCCGGCTTCCACAAACTGTTTCTGGGCAAGCGGTTTCTGTTCGATCATCACGATATCAATCCGGAACTGTACGAGGCCAAATTCGGGCGGCGCGGCCTTTTCCACAACCTGCTCGGCCTCCTGGAACGATGGACGTTCAAGACCGCCGATGTCAGTCTGGCGACCAATCACGTATTCAGGGACATCGCCGTCAAACGCGGCGGCATGGACCCCGAAAAGGTCTGGATCGTGCGCAGCTTTCCGGACCTGACCCGGTTCCGCCGGGTGCCGCCCGATCCCGCGCTGAAAAACGGCCGCAGGCATCTGGTGGGCTATGTCGGCGTCATGGCGAAGCAGGACGGCGTCGACACGCTCGTTCACGCCATGGACCATATTGTGCGGGTACGGAAACGTAATGACGTCGGCTGCCTGATCATCGGCGACGGACCGGAACTCGAAGCCCTCAAGAGCCTCAACCGCGCACTGAACCTTGACGGCCATGTCCGGTTTCCCGGCTTCCTGTCCGGTGCGGAGCTGATGCGCCACCTTTCCACCATCGACGTGGGCGCGATTCCCGATCCATGGAGTCTGTATAATGATAAAATTTCCATGAACAAGGTGTTCGAATATATGTCCCTCGGGATCCCGTTCGTTCAGTTCGACCTGTCGGTCAGCCGGGAAACCGCAGGCGGCGCCGCGCTGAACGTTTCCGGCAGCAGCGCGGCGGATTTCGGCGATGCCATTCTCGAGCTCGTGGACGCCCCCGAACGGCGCGAGGCAATGGCTGCCTGCGGACGGAAGCGCGCGCATGAAAGCTGTAATTGGGAAACGGAAAAGCACAACCTCATCGCGGCTTACGATGAATTGTTCCGCCCCCGTCCGCGCGAGGCGGAAACGGTCTGGCGGCGCGGCTGAGCGTTTTTTGTCTTCAGCGGTTCCAGGTTTCCGGCCGTATCTCCGCGGGCGCCCGCATGGCGTGGGCGAGCATCCGCCCGGCGCGGTACAGGCGCACCCGCCACAAGCCCGCCACGCCCGCCAGCCGCGAGCGCATATTGGGCAGGCGGTCCGTACTCAGAACCTTCATCATGTGAACCCCGGCGGAAAGGGCCACCAGAACCGCCCTCATGGACCAGCGCAGCCTGCCCAGTGAGCGGAATGCGGTGTCCTGATAGTTATGGGCGAGAATGCGATCCCACTTCCGGCACAATTCGCCGAGCGAGTCCCGCGCCGGGTGATAGACGAGCATGTCGGGCAGATACGCCGGCTTGACCCCCATGGCGGCGGCCCGCCGCCCCCACTCGGTATCCTCGGCGATCTCGATACCGCCGAAAGGGCCCACCCGTTCAAACACGGACTTGCGCACCGCCATGTTCAGTGTCGCGCAGAATTCCAGTTTCTCCACGTAATAACGCTGGCGGTAGGCAAAGACGCTTTCATAGGCCTCGGCCGCCGACAAGCGCTTCGGATCCTTTACGAGCAGCCTTACATTGCCGCCCGCCACCGCCAGTTCGGGATTTTCCACGAAAGCCCGGTAGATGGTTCTCAGCCAGTCCCCGGCCGCGACACAGTCCGCATCTATGAACGCCAGAACCGGCGCCCTGGCGATCGCAGCGCCGCGGTTGCGCGCCGGCCCGGGTCCCGGCTTTTTCTCCGTCCCCAGACGCACATCCGGAAACCGCCTTCTGTCCAGCGTCCGTTCCAGCGGTTCGTCCGAACCATTGTCCACCACGATCACCTCGAAACCGCCGGGCGGCGGGGTTTGAGCAAAGATGGAGTCCAGACAGCGCTCGAGCATGGTGAGTTGATTGAGATGCGGAATGATCACGCTGATGGCGCAATCATCGGCTTCGCTCCCGGAGCGGTCTTCAGGCTGCGGCGCCGTCATTGGCAGACAATGTTCCGGTGACGTGGTGTGAAGAACGTTTCCGGGAGCCGCTCATCGCGCATGGCCGGCGCACCACGTAAAGTTTTTCGACCGGGTTGAGATGCAGGCGCCGGGCATCCTTCGGATGTTCCGCAAAGGCGTCGTAGAGATCCAGTTCGAAGCCGGCCCGCTCCAGCCTGGCGGCATAATCGCGGCCGTAAAGGCGCACATGGTCCCACTGGCAAAAACGGAACTCGCGGGCCCGGGGTGATGTCACCTGCGAATCTTCATCCGTTTCCAAACGATCCAGCGCCAGCGGCACCTGCAGGATGGCGCGCCCGCCCGGAGCCAGCACCCGGTGGAATTCCGACATGGCGGCACGGTCGTCGGGTATATGCTCCAGCACATGGGAGCAGAGGACGAGGTCAAAGCTTTCGTCTTCGAACGGCAACGAAGTGCAGTTGACTTTCCTGATGTTCCGGATGTGGCGGTACCGGAAGAGATCCAGATCGCAGGGCGTGTAGTGTTTCACGCCCTGGCGGCGGAGATATTTATAGAGGCCCCATTCAGGCGCGACATGCAGGATGCGCAAGGTCCCCAGAACCGGTCCGTATGCCTTGTCCAGATAGAGCATGGTCATCCGCGTCCGGTCCACGCCGTGGCAGACCGGGCAGCGGTCGTTCTCCCGGCGCATCGCCCCCGCCACGCGCACTTCCTCCGCGACAGGAGAAACGCCGCCATGGGAGCGGTAACCGCGTACCCTCGAACGGCACAGCGGGCATGTCTGGCCCGTTCCGAAAAAAGCGATCCGCCGCCCCGTCACCCGCACCCAGTGGGGAATGAGATTGGTGACGCGGCGCCTGAGTGCTGTGGAGCTGCTCATCTCGCTGCCGATGTTGTCCGTATACCATGCAGTTCTGCCACCCGGCCCCTCGCCATCGCCGGAAGATGCACCCCGGTTCTATCTTCATCATGGTTAAGACTTGCTGACGTCGCAAACGTTCCGGCCGTTCGGCCGGGTTTCATGCCGCCTGCGAAACGGGCGCCCGTTCCCGACTGCCCTGCGCCGCCGCCTTCAGGCCGTCCGCGATCACGGCGTCATAAACGTCCAGCTTTGCCTGCACCCGTTCCATCCCCTTGCGGATTTGTTGACTCAACCGGTCCCGCTGCTCGAATCCCTGCATGATGAGCGCCGAGACCCGGGCCTCACGGTCGCGCCTGCAATCGGCCACGGCGTCATAGCCGAGGCTGCCGAACAGGCCCGTGAACTTGCGCGAATAGGACACGGGGATCACCGGCACGCCGCTGGAAAAGGCGGCGATGCAGGCGTGCATGCGCGCGCCGGTAAAAAAATCCATTGCGCCGATATAGGCCTTGGCCTCCGTGGGCGAGGTGAATTCCGGCGCCGCCACAACGCCCGGGAACCGGTTTGCAAGACGTTCAATGGCCCTCCGGTCGTCATCGACCGGATGGTCCGAGAAGACGTGCCCGATGAGGTGAACCTCGCATCCTTCCAGACGGCTGAAGCGGCCGATAACGTCTTCCATCAGGGCGGGATAGTCCACCACCAGACCGAGGTTTCGCGCCGTTTCCCCGCCGCCATTGTATATCAGTCCGGATACGTTGATCCCGACCCGGATTTTCTGTGACGATGCCAGGGGCGGCTGTCCTCCGGGGAGTTCGAAGGCAACGTCGGTCGCCTCATGGCAGTTCCGCCCGAGGCCCAGCTCGCGCAGGCACTCCAGCGAAAGCCGGTCGCGGACCACAACGGCCTGCGCCCGCCGAAGGATGCGCGCCGCCAGCCCGCGCACCCATGTTTGCCGATAGGGCCCGATCGTCTGTGGGCTGAGCACGAGCGGCCTGCCCAGCGCCAGGACCAGCACCTTGGCCGCCGCCAGGTAGAAGAACCGCCTGCTCCCGTAAAGATCGGAGAAGGAGTCCCCCGCGCCGATATCGAATACCACGTCGCAGCGCCGGATCGCGCCGATCAGCGCGCCCGGCCGCTTGAGATGTTGGCGCGGCCGGAAGGGAAACATGGTCACGTCCGGCGCAGCCACATAGGGGTCGCGGGCATCCTGCCAGCCGATGACGATGAAGGAGACGTCAAGGCCCATCGCCGCCGCCCGGCGGCGTATGAGGGCGATGTTCGCCACCGTCAGGGCGCCCACTCCGAGATTGCCGGAGTTGACGGAATGCCACAGCAATCCTACCGTTAGTGTGCGTTTCATAGGTCACCTGCGGGATCAAAGCCGGTTCATGACGATCCGGCGCGCCATGCCCAGAAAGCTGCGCAGCTGGGCGGCGGGCCGGAGACGGGCGCAACGGACCAGGCTGAAGCCGCGGTAACGCGGCCTGCGCCTGCCCAGAAGCGCCATGGCCGCAAGCCGCGAAAGAACGAGGCTGTTCCGGCGGGCCTGCGCCGGCTGCATCCGGGCGATTACCTCAACGGCGCAGGGCGAAAGCTCGATACGCCCGGCCCTCGCGGCCTCGCGCACCAGGCGGTCTCCCTTCCGTGTACGGCTGACCACCAGGCTGCGCCCGGCGGCTTCCGAAAGGACAGGATAGCCCTTTTCATCGCCATACCAGGCGTCCGCGCAAACGAAATCCGCGGAACCACCGGAACCGTCCGGACAGATCTTGCAGCGAAACTGAAGCCGCTTGCTCAATATGCGGCCCCAGGATTCGTGGTAGGTCATGCGCGCCTCGCGGCCCGATCTTGTGCGCGCGGCGGCGTGTCCGGGCCAGCCGTCGCCGCGATAGCGGAATTCCGCCACGTCCTCCTCGCCGATGCCGAGGCGGCGCAGGATTTCCGAGGTTCCTTCCTGGGCCGGAATACCCGCGCAGAAGAACGAGATCAGCCAGGGCGCTTTTGCCGCGATGCGCGGATCGCGGCGCTGCCAGGCGCGCAGCGCGCCGACATCGCACGGCTTGCCCACGAAGGCGAACCGGCCCGGACGCTCCACCTGCTCATGCAGGAAGGCGAGCGGCGCTGACGGCGCGTAGCGTGAGCCTGCCGCCCTGTAGATCTGATCCCGCCCCACGCTTTCCTTCACGGCATTGTGCAGGGGCGAGGCGTCCGACGCCGCTACCTGCACCACATAGTCCGCCTTCCCGGTTTCAAGGAGATGGATCAGCACGGCGGAGAGCACGCCCCCGGAAGAGGCGTGATGGCGCAGCCGCTCATCCGTGGCATGTCCCGTCCAGATATCGATATACGGCCCCCACAGGGGGTGGCGGTGCGCCGGACCCTGGGGACGCGCGACCGACAATGCCGGACAGATGGCGGCGACGGCCGCACTTTCGCGCGCTTCCAGCCTTCCCTTCACCACCGGGCGCAGGAACCCGCGCGCAAGCCTCATTTCGACCCGGCCGGGCGCCAGGGAGGCGCACGCTCCGCATCCGGAGCACAACCGGCTCTCCACGGCGCGGTCCACTGCCGATCGGGACGTACCCGCCATGCCCATCGCACCTGCTCTCCGCCCGGGGCGGGCCGGACATGCCGCGCCCGGATTGACGAATCACAGCCCTTATGCCCTGCCCCGCGTTAACGAAACGCAAGCGCTTTATGATTAATTCAGTTCCCGGTAATCACGAACACGGCCGGGAGCGAATCCGCTTATGCGGGAGGACGGATAAAATTTGCGGGCGCAGCGGCCGAAAAAAGTCCGCTGCCATATTTTTCCCAACTTTCCCGCCTTCACTCCCGGCCACGGCGTTAACCGCCGATGTTTAACGACAATTTTCAATCCGGCCCGTCTCCGGACGGGTCCGGGCATAACGCGGGTCACCGCGGGTTCGGGATTTATATTGGTATCAATCTGAATTCCCGCCGACCAGGACGAGTCTTCAACAGTAACGCATTGTGCGTTCCCAGAGGGATAAGGGGACCGGGGGATGTTGACCAAGGAAAATGGAGCACTTGTCTATGAGCGTTATTACCGTTTCCAACGCCTCCCAGCTCATGAATGCCTTATCGAGCGCGAGCGGCGGTGACACCATCCTGCTGGAAAGCGGGAACTACGGCAGCGTCAACCTCTCGAACATGAAGTTCGGCAGTTACGTTACGATCAAGTCGGCCGATGGCGACATGGGCGCGACGTTCTCGAATCTGACGATCAACAACTCCAGCAATCTGCGTGTCGACAATGTGCATGTGGACAGCCAGTCCAATGGCGGCCACGCGGTGCCGTTGGTCAAGATCACAGGAGGCAGCAGTCACATCCAGTTCGTGAACTCCGAAGTGAACGGCCTGGTAGACGACAATTACACGGGCTATTACGCCATCGTGGCCGACAGCGCGAGCGACGTTCTCATCCAGAACAACTTCATTCATGACGTGTATCGCGGGCTGGTCGGCATCGGGCCCGACAATTTCAAGGTGGTTGGAAACACGTTCGAGCATCTCGGCGACGACGCCATGAAATTCGGCTCGAACAACGGCGTACTGATCGAGAACAACACCGGCGCCGGATACATCCATCCGGATCCCGACGCTCATCTGGACTTCATTCAGTTCCAGTCTTCGGCCCAGAACATCACCATTCGCGGCAATGTTGTAATGCCGAAAACCCCCGTCTCCATCCAGGGGATCTTCATGGATGACGGTTCGTACAACAATGTTCTGGTCGAGGACAATCTGATCTACAACGGTAACCTGCGGGGTATCAGCATCACTGCGGGCGACGACATCACGGTTCGCGACAATACCACGCTGACCGTTCCGGGCATGTTCCACAAGGCGTCGCTGATCATCCTGCCCTCGGGCGCCGTGAGTCAGAACAACATCTCTTCCCACGTCGCCAGCCAGGCCGGTCCGAGCGGCAGCAATCTGGTGGTGCAATGGGATGATCCGTCCGGCCCCTATTACTATGACAGCGTGTACAAGAATGCGAGCGAGGGTATCGGCGTTACGATCGAGGACATGGCCCCGGTGCCCGGGACCGCGGGCGAAACCAAGGGCGCCCATGAGCGCATTTCCGAACTGCTGAGCGGCGATACCTCCGATCCCGCACCGGAGCCCGAGCCGGAACCCGAACCCGAGCCGGAACCCGAGCCCGAGCCCGAGCCGGAGCCCGAGCCCGAGCCGGAGCCCGAGCCCGAGCCGGAGCCCGAGCCCGAGCCCGAGCCCGAGCCCGAGCCCGAGCCGGAGCCCGAGCCGGAACCCGAGCCGGAACCGGAGCCGGAGCCTGAACCCACGCCCGAGCCGGGCGGCGGCAGCGGCTTCGGGGACCGGCTGTCGGACCTCTTCGACCGGCTGGAGGCGGACAATCCCTTCCTGTCCGGCGACAGCGTCAATACGGGCGGCATACGGGACGTGTTCACGCGCGGCAGCGGCGGGACCTCCTCCGGCGGCGATACGTCCGGCGGCGGTACGCCGGGCGGCGTCCCCGGCGGCGACCCGGCCCCCAGCCCGACTGCTCCGGACTGGATGAGTTCACTGCTCGGCGAGCACGATCAGCTCTCCGATCTCTTCGGCTCCCGATTCGGCACCTCCTCTTCCACCACGCAGGCTGCTTCCTTTTCGAGCGAGACCGCCGCTCCTGATACCGGCACCGATCTGGGCGGCTTCCTGCAGAACGGCCTGTTCAACCGGGACGAGGACGACGGCGGCTGGATGATGAATTCGTAACCGGACAGTCCGGCAGAAGAAACAGGGGCACATCCCGAAACAGGGGTGTGCCCCGCTTTGTTTCAGGGCGGGGTTTATCGCCCGGCGGCATGCGGAAAGGCATCAGGCGGCGCCGGGCATTATCTCCCGGATACGGAAGCGCAAGAAGCGGCACGCGGCCGGAACGGTCATTCCTCCCGGAAGGCGCGGCCCAGAATGTCGGTCAGCGGTTTGACGAGATAGGCGATGGCCGGCTCCGTCCCGGTGCGGATATAGGCTTCCGCCGGCATGCCCGGACTCAGTTCTACATCGCGTAGCACGCCCGCCGCGCGGGCGGGCAGCTCGATGACGGCCCGGAAGTAGGCCGTACCCGTATCCGGATCCGACATGCTGTCCGCCGACACCGAAATCACCTTCGAGTCAAGCTCCTCGGCCGTCCGTACGCCCGATGCCGAGAACTTGACGCGCACATCCGCGCCCGGACGGATTTTGTCGATGTCAGAAGGCGAAACCTGGGCGGTCAGAACCAGGGGATCATCGTCGGGCACGATCATCATGATCGGCTCGCGTGGCCCCACGACACCTCCGACCGTATGAACGGACAGATTGAGCACCCGCCCGTCCCGGGGCGCACGGACTTTTGTCCGGCGAAGCTGGTCCAGTGCGGCGATCCGGCGTTCCTGAAGCTCGGCGATTTCCGTACGCGCCTCGGCATAGTCATGCACGGTGCCTTCCTTGAACTCCCGCCGCGCCTGGACGATCTCCAGCTCCGCCTCTCCCAGCGCTTCCTCCGTCTGCGCAATATCCGCATTGTGGGCGCCGACCTGCCCGTTGAGTTCCTCGATCTGGCGCTCCAGTTCCAGAACCCGGGTGAGCGGCGTGAGGCCCTTCTTGAGCAGTTTCTTCGCGCCCTTCAGCTGCCGGTCCAGGAGGGCGATCTGGCGTTCGACCGAAGCGATTTGCTGTTCGCGCCCGTCGATGCGGCGCAAAAGCTGCTCCTTGCGCTGATGAAGAACGCTCATTTTCGTGGTGCGTGCCTCGCGGCGGGCCTCGAAGGCATCCCGCTGGGATTCCAGGGCATCCTCGAGGCGCGCGGCGAACCGCGGGCTCGCGTCCTCCGGCAAGGGAGGCATCGTCAGCCGGGCGGCGCCGGCCCGCTCCGCCATGAGGCGGGCGGCGCGCGCAATCTGGTCCGCCAGTTGCGCTTCCACCACCGAGAGCGTCGTGCGCGCCGCCGTTTCGTCGAACTCCACGAGCAGGTCGCCCGCATCCACGGTCGCGTTTTCGCGCACATGGATCGCCTTGACGATACCGCCCTCCAGATGCTGCACGGCCTTCCGGTTCGATTCCACCTCGACGGTCGCCTGAACGACGACCGCGCTTTCGATTGGCGCACCGACGGTCCAGGCCACAAGGCCGCCGAAAAACACCGTGGCGGCTACCGCGCCCTGCAGAATGATACGGCGGGCGCCGTCTCCGCGCCGGGGCCTGGCGGGACGCGGGGCGGGCAGCGGCGACTCACTCCCGGCGTTCGCAGTGCCTTTCTTTCTCACACCGGCCCTCCCTGGGCATTGAGGGTCTTGACCTTGCGGGATTCCCCCTCGCGCAGACGGGCCAGCGCCGCAAGCACGTCGTTGCGGGGTCCGAAGAGTTGCTGCCGCCCCTCATTCAGCACAAGGATGTAATCGACATGGGCAAGTGCCGCCTGCCGGTGGGTCACCAGGACCGTGGTTCTATTGCGGGATTTGCGCGACAGGATTGCGTCGTTCAGCGCCTCATCCCCGGCCGTGTCCAGATTGGCGTTGGGTTCGTCGAGCACCACAAGCGCCGGATCCCGGTAGAGCGCGCGGGCCAGGCCGATGCGCTGGCGCTGTCCGCCGGAGAGAAACGCGCCGCCCGGCCCGATCTGGGTATCGTAGCCCTGGTCGAGGCGCAGGATCAGGTCATGCGCGCCGGCGTTCACGGCCGCAGTGACGACGGCCTGCCCGTCCGGTTCCAGTTCCAGCCGGGCGATGTTTTCCGCCACCGTGCCTGCGAACAGTTCGACATCCTGGGGCAGATAGCCCACCTGGCGGCCCCGGTCGTCCGCCCGCAGATCACAAATTTCGGCGCCGTCCAGCCGCACGGCCCCGGCGCTGGGCCGCCACGCGCCCGCGAGCGCCCGTGCAAGCGTCGACTTGCCCCCGGCACTGGGCCCGACCACGGCCAGCACCGCTCCGGGTTCGAGGGGGAAATCGATATGACGGATGATGGCGGGCGCGCCCGGTTCCGGGCTCACCGAAACGCTGAGATCCTCGACCGACACCGCGCCGCGCCCCACGGGCAGGGAAAGGGAACCGGAGGGCTCCTTCGCCTGGGCGCCCAGCACCCTGCGCAACTTGTCGTACGCTTCCTTGGCCGATACGAAGGCCGGCCACTGCGCCACCGCCTGATCGATGGGGGCGAGCGCCCGGCCCGCAAGGATGGACGCGGCGATGACCATGCCGGGCGAGATTTCCTGAATGATGGCCAGCCAGGCGCCGATCCCCAGCATCGCCGACTGCAGCGCCATGCGCAGCGTGCGCGTGGCCGCCGAGAACCCGCCCAGACTGTCCGCACTCTTGCAGGAAGAGCGCATCGCCTGTGAATAGAGGCGCCCCCAGCGCGATTGCAGGGAACGCCCCATGCCCATGGCGTCGGCGGCTTCCACATTGCGGGAGAACAGCGAAACCAGTTCGTCGGAACGGCGGGCGGCGTTCTCCGTCTCGATCAGGGGCCGGGCGTTGAGCCGCTGGTTGAGGATGGCCACGGAGAAGAGCACAAGACCGCCACCCACGACGACGACGCCCAGCAGCGGGTGGATGAGCGCAATCGTCATCACCAGGATCGGTGTCCAGGGCGCGTCGAAGGCGACGGCGGGCGCCGGGCTGGTCAGAAACCGGCGCAGGGTGCGCACGTCCTGCAGGGCCGAGACGGCTTCTCCGTCCCTGGCCGGGTCCGTGGCGCGGCGCGCGCCGAGTGCCGCATTGAAGGCAAGGGGCGCCAGATGCCGGTCGAAGCGCAGGGCGACGCGCGCGAACAGGGCCGAGCGGGTGAAGTCGAGAAAGCCGCTGAGCATGAACGCGGCCGCCAGCAGCGCGCTCATCACGATCAGGGTTTCTACGCCCTGGGCCGGCAAGATCCGGTCGTAGATCTGAAGCATGTACAGCGGCGCCGCCAGAACCAGAATGTTGATCAGCGCAGAGAAGACCGCACAGGCGACAAGGGCGCCGCGCACATGGGAACGGGCCGCCTCAATCGGGCCGGAGCTGGAATGTGACATGATCCTGCAACTACTGCACGCCTTGGCGTTCGGTTTCCGCGGCCCCCTCCGGCCGCGTGCCGGAATGCCGCTCAGCAGCCGTGTGAAAGCCGCAATACGCAAGCGCGCCATGCAAGCCTGAGGCCATTCCGGCCATGCCGGTCCCGTTCGCCCGCCCGCCCTCCGGCGCCGGAAGACGGGAACCGGCGAAATCTTCCCCTGCCGCCGGCTGACGCCGACGCCCTCTTGCGGCGCCGCGCAGGGCGCGTCCTCCGGTGGCGGCAAAGGGGCCTTACTCGCGCAGGCCGCCCATGACATAGGGCACGCCGGCGGCCGGCTTTACAATGTAGGCTGAGGGATGGTTCGTGAACGGAAACGTGTGGATCGCCAGATCCGGCAGCAGTTCCCGCACGGCACGGGTCTCCCCCGGGGACATTTCGTGATTGAACTGATCGAGGATCATGATGCCGCCGGGAACCAGGCGGGGCCAGAAATGCGGCAGACAGGCGCTCGTGGCCTCGTAGGATCCGATATCCATGAACACGATCCTGAACTGGATGTGAGGATGACTTTCGAAGAAGGGGCCTAGCCCGGTCCGCACGTCGAAATTGTGCAGGTAAACGATATTTTCCAGATCCTGTATCTCGATCAGCCTCCGGACTTTCGAGTGCAGCTCGCGGGCTTCATCGTCCGTCCTCTGGCGGGTTTCCTCTTCGCTCGTCCTGCTTTTCCTGATCAGGCTCTGAACCCTGTCCGTCATTTCGTCCGGACCCCAAACGGTGCCCCTGTACCAGTCAAACCCGTGAACCAGCGCCGCGGACTCGGGCTCGAAGATCTGCAGCAGTTTGGCGAAATACAGCATCCCGGCGCCCTTCCAGACGCCGACCTCCGCGAGATGTCCGGCCAGGCCCTGCGTCTTCCTGAAGGTTTCGTACAGGGCCAGAAAACGGGCCATGTTCATGTGTCCGGCGAACGCCGGATGATGAAGGATGAAGTCCTCGAAGGTGAAACCCATCGACTGCATCTCCGCGAGAGCGTTGCGGAACGGAGCGCGGCGATGGTCGAATTTGGTGTATTCCATGACAAGGCTCCAGTTTCGGATATGTCAATCGAAACGATTGCTGGCGCGCGCCGCCGCGGCCGGCAACGCCTGACCGCGCAGGGAGCGCCCGCGCCCGGCTCAAGACTTCTGTGGTATACTGAAGACTGCTACCGTTGCCGGGCCCGGAACGCTTCTGCGCGGTCACTGCGGCGCACCGGCCGTGCTTCACAGCGTTCACAACTGCCCGTGACTGACGGCCGGTAGCCGCAAGGCAGCTCGCGCCAAGCCGAGGGCAAACCAACTGAACGGGAATTTTACCTGACTTTACAGGTCAAACTAACACAGGGCGCCCGATGTTTCATATCAATTATCAGCCCGGAGAACCCAGCCGCGCCGCCCTGAGCCTTAGTCTCGTTTTCATGTGCCGAAACAGGATTAACACATCCTTCCTGTCCTCGGGCGCGCCGAAGACCGCCATCAACGCGACGTAAACCAGGAAACATCCGGCCACGCCCATGCTCACGCCAAGCCAGCTCTCCGGCGCGAGGACGGTCTTTGCGGCATAGCCCGCCGCGAGCGCCCCGGCGGCCGGTAAATATCCCGGCAGCAGGGTTTCCTGCAGGAAGCGCCGGAACGGCAGATCGAGCATGCGCATGCCCAGGGGCCAGAGAAGCAGGAGCTGACTCAGAACCGCCACCGCGAGGGAAGCCCAGGCCACACCTGCGGCACCCATCCCGTATTCGCCGACCAGAATGAGCGCAGCCAGAATATGAACCATGGCGGCCGACGAAGCGATGATGAAAAAGGTCCGGATACGGGCTTTCGCCATGCATACCAGATACAGCATCTCGTTGGCGTAGACGAAGGGATAGGCCGCGCAGCGCGCCTTGAGCACGATCGCGGCGAGCAGATAGGTCTCACCGGCATAGAGGATCACCAGGTCCTCGGCGAAGACGAACAGCGGCACGGCCACCGCGAGGGTGGCCCACAGATAATACCGGTTGCCGCGAAGGAAGGCCCGTCTCAGGCTTTCATGCCGGTTGACCGCGTGCATGGCGACCAGGGACGGCTGCATGGTGATGGACACCAGCCGGAGGAGGACATCCATCTGCCGGTCCGGAAGCCGGCCCACATGGAAGGCGTTCACGTCGACGGCGGAGCTCAGCTTGTTGAGCAGGATGACATCGGCGCTGGTCCGAATCCGGTAGAGCAGGCTGCCCAGCATCATCCAGCCGCCGAAGGAAGAGAGTTCCTTCATGGTCGAACGCCGGAAGGCGCGGCGCTCGAACCTCAGCTCGGGAATCAGCCGTATGGAGATCAGCACCGTAACGCCCATGGCGGTGAGCACGGCGGTCTGGGTCGCCACGACGACCCAGTGCACACTGGTGCTGACCTCGAAGAGAAGGATCAGCATCAGCACCAGGCGCAGGATCTGCTCGCCGACCTTGATGAAACTGAGCCAGACGAATTTCTGGCGAACATGCAGCCCCACCGAAAAGGGCATGGCCAGCAGAACGATGCCATGGGAGAAAATCATCAGCCCCAGCATCAGCCGCGCATTGG
>JBKHIN010000067.1:0-10580 GCA_046538635.1 Alphaproteobacteria bacterium | reverse complement strand
AGCCAGGCCACGCCGTGGCCGAAGGCGCGGCCAATATTCTCTCCACGGACGATCAGGCCCCGCGCGGCCCGCGCGGCGGGACGCAGCGGGGGCAGCACGCCGGAAAGCACGGCGAGCAAGGCAATCAGACCGGCCAGCGCGCCGGCGGCGACGGCAAGCCCGCCCAGCCCGTAGAGCGCATACGCTGCGGCCGTCTGCATGACCTGCCCCAAGGCGGCGTCCCCCCTGTTGTCCGCCTAGCCGAATTCGAAGGGCAGGCGGCGCATATGTGCGAAGCCCTCCTCGGAAATCCGGCCCCAGAACATGCCGTCGCTGCGAGCCTTGAGGAAGCTCTCGTAAATCCTGCCCGTCATGGGATCGGCGGCGGCCACCTCGCTCAGCACCCCGCCGGCAACCTTGCCCACTTCGGTGAGGATTTCGTCGGAAAAGCGGCGCAGTTGCACGCCGTGCTTTTCCGTCAGGGTGCGCAGCGCATCCGCGTTGCGCGCATTGAATTCGGCGAGCCCCTTGTCGGTCTCCGCCGCGCAGGCCATGCGCACGATGGCCTTGTGGGATTGGCTCAGATCGTTCCAGAGGTCGAGATTGATGCCCAGGCTGAGCAGCGCCCCCGGTTCGTGAAAGCCCGGCCAGTAATAATATTTGGCCGCCCGGTAGAAGCCGAAGGCGAGGTCGTTCCAGGGCCCCACCCATTCGGTGGCGTCGATGGCGCCGGTCTGCAGGCTCTGGAAGATTTCACCGCCGGGCAGGGCGACGGCGGCCGCGCCCAGCCGCCGCATCACCTCGCCGCCCAGCCCGGGCATGCGGATCTTGAGGCCCTTGAAGTCCTCCAGCGTCCTGATTTCCTTGTTGAACCAGCCGCCCATCTGCACGCCGCTGTTGTTGCAGCCGAAGGGCTTGATGTTGAATTTCGCCGCCAGTTCGTCCCACAGCTCCTGGCCGTCGCCATAATAGAGCCAGGCGTTCATCTCGGCGGCGTTCAGGCCGAAGGGCACGGACGTAAAGAAGTTGAAGCCCTGGGACTTGCCCTGCCAGTAATATTCCGCACCGTGATACATGTCGGCGGCGCCGCTGGAAACGGCGTCGAAGGCCTCGAAGGCAGGTACCAGCTCGCCCGCCGCATAGACCTTGACCGTCAACCTGCCGTCCGTGGCTTCATCCACCCGCCTGGCGAACCGTTCGGGGGCCGTGCCCAGGCCCGGGAAATTCTTGGGCCAGGTCGTGACCAGCTTGAGCGAGCGCTTTCCCGTTGCATAGGCGGGCGCCTTGCCTCCCTCCTGTTCTTCTGCCTGTTCCTGCCGGTCGCACCCGGAGACTGCGGCGGCCCCTGCGGCCAGACCGGCGGCGGCGCCGCCCTTGAGAAGTGTCCTGCGATCCATCGATGATTCTCCCCGAATTCGCCCGGCGGCGGCGCGCCGGCGGCACCGGAATAGGTGCGGGCACAATGCCCCAGGCGGGCATCACCGCGCAATCCCGCGGTTGGGCGGCCCCTTGTCCCGCCGCAGTTGAATTCGCGCAATGGTCTCCCGGACGCTGTGGCGGAAAGGCACCACATCGTGTCGCAACCGTGCCCTGAGCCGGCGCCGGGCCCGCTCGCAATTGCCATTGCCGCGAGCGGCTTTGCATACTCCTGCGTGGAGTCACAGGGGCAGTACATGCCCGGGAGTGGGGAGAGTGAACATGTTGGAGTGCAGGGCTTCGGGCCGGACGCTCAGGGAATTCCGGCGCGGCTTGCTGGCGGCCTGTGCGGCCGTGGCGCTTCTGGGCGCGCCTGCCTTCGCGCAGGACGAGGAAACGCCGGCCGAAGCGGAAGAGCCCGGTGTCGCGGATGACGCTGAAACTGAAGATGTAATCGTCGTCACCGCAAGGCGGACCGAGGAGACGCTGCAATCGACTCCGGTGGCCGTCAGCGCCTTCGGCGAGGAGGACCTGTCGGACCGGCTCGTGTTCACGCTGGAAGGGCTGCAGGGCAATGTGCCCAACCTGAATATCGTGCAGGGACGGGGCTCGTCCTCCAGCGCCAATATCTTCATCCGCGGCATCGGCCAGCCCGACGCGCTGTCCACCTTCGACCCGGGCGTGGGCGTCTATGTGGACGATGTTTACATTTCGCGCATTCGCGGCGCCCTGTTCGACATTTACGACGTCGAACGGATCGAGGTCCTGCGCGGCCCGCAGGGCACGCTCTACGGCAAGAACACCATTGCGGGCGCCATCAAGCTGGTCAGCCGCCTGCCCGACGAGGAGTTCCGGGCCTTCAGCGAAGTGACCTATGGCAGCTACGACCGGGGCGAGTTGCGCGCCCGCGTCGCCGGGCCCATCGACGAGGACTGGCTCTATGCCAGCGCCTCCTTCTTCTGGGCCGACCGGGACGGCTTCGTGGAAGACCCGATCACGGGCAAGGACTATAACGACAAGGAAACCGTGGCCGGGCGCGCCACGCTGGTGGCCGAGCCCACGGCGGCGTCGCGGTACACGCTGCACTTTGATTACACGCGCGAACGCCCGGGCATCACCCTGGGCCGTCACGAGGCGCCGCTGGTGCAGACGGAACTGGCCGCGAATCTGACCTTCGCCGGTCCGCTGGCGCCGTTCCCGAACAATATACCGCTGTTCACGCCGACCTCGGTTCTGGAACCGGCGCCCACGGGCGAGTTCGATTTCGAAACCTCGACCACCATTCCGCAGAACCGTCAGGACCTGGACCATTTCGGCATTTCGCTGAAGGGGGAATGGGACCTGTCGCCTTCGACGACGCTGAAGTCGATCAGCGCCTACCGGAACCTCGAATATGATGATTTCATCGATATCGACGCGTCCGTGTTCCGGCTCGGCGATGTCTTTGTGGGCGTCGATCAGCAACAGTTCAGCCAGGAGTTGCAGCTTCTCTACAGCAATGACCGCTTCAACATGGTCAGCGGGCTGTTCTACCTGCGGGAGAATGTGGAATCCGATCAGATTGCTTTCGGCGACGACATTTTCACGGCGTCGCTGGTCATTCCGTCCTATCCGCCGCTTGTCCTGACAAGGGTAGCGGGCCCGTTCCCCGTCACTTTCCGCCGGGATATCTCCGACGATCTGGAACTGGACAGCTTCGCGGCCTTTGCGCACGGCACCTATGCCCTGACGGACCGGATCTCGCTCAGCGCCGGCCTGCGCTACACCTACGAAAAGAAGGTTTACGAACGGGCGACCACCGTCGATTCCACGGGCGTTCTCGACTTTATCAACGAGCCCGACTTCGCTTTCGCCTTCGAGCAGGATGAATCCTGGCAGGCGGCGACGCCGAGCTTTACGCTGGACTATCAGGCGACGGACGATGCGCTGCTCTATGCCTCCATCGGCCGGGGCTTCAAGTCGGGCGGCATCAACGGCCGCGCCAACAGCCCGGGTGAGGAGCAGCCCTATGATCCTGAATTCGTGACCACCTACGAGGTGGGCGCCAAGACCCAGTGGTGGGAGGGCATGGTGACCGCCAATCTGGCGCTGTTCCTGAACAAGTATCAGGACTTCCAGGCGCGGGTGGCGCGCGGGGATGCGTTCAACGTGGTGTTCGCCGTGCTCAATGCGGGCAAGCTGACCACCAAGGGCGCGGAACTGGAACTGATGCTGCAGCCCTGGGAGAACGGGCTGATCTCGGCCAATGTCGGCTATCTGGACGCCCAGTATGACGAGTTCTTCGACACCGATCCGACCACCGGCAACATCATCGACCGTTCGGACGACGTGGTGCCGTTCTCGCCGGAATGGAATGTGGGCGCCTATGCCCAGCAAATCGTTCCGCTGGCGGACGTCGCCAATCTGGTCCTCGCCGGGGCGGTGAAATACCGTTCGGAACAGTGGCTGAGCGTGGACAATCAGCCCGGTCTGGTGGAGGACGGCTATGTGCTGGTCGACCTTTCCGCGACGCTGGAGACCTTCGACGGCCGCTACTACCTCAAGGGCGGCGTGAAGAATCTGACCGACGAGGTCTACAAGACCGACGCCCAGGAATTCAGCTCCGTCGCCAACATCCAGACCGCCTATTACGGCGATCCGCGCACCTGGTTCATTCAGCTCGGGGCCCGCTTCGGCGCCGAGTGAGGCGGAAGGGCGGCCCCGTGGCGGCCCGGTAATTGCACTGCGGGAGGCGCGCGTCCGGGCGCCTCCCGTTTTCCTTGGAGTACCGTCTCTTGATACTTAACCGAACATTCCCCCGCTCACCCCGTCGAAAGACGGGGTCCAGAGAACAAGGCATGGAGGTGAAGCGGGTTGGCGACCAGCCAGAAGTTTCGCTCGTTTTCGTAAACCGTCCGGATCCCTGCTTCCGCAGGGATGAGCGGTTCAAAGAGGTTCTGTGCACCGATAAAATAGCGTGATGCCCCGGGAGGCCCTGTCCATGTCGTTTGAGGAACGGTTCTATCGCTCCGTTGACGGACTGAAACTCTATTACCGGGACTACGGGGGCGGCTCCGGCGTTCCCGTGCTGTGCATGCACGGCCTGACGCGCAACTCGAAGGATTTCGAGGATCTGGCGCCGCATCTTGCCGCCGGGCGGCGGGTGCTCGCGGCAGACGTGCGCGGACGGGGGCGTTCGGAGCGCGATCCCGATTACATGAACTACCACCCCGGCACCTATGTGGAAGACATGTGGCGGCTGATGGACGATGCGGGCGTGGCGCGCGCCGTGCTTATCGGCACCTCCATGGGCGGCCTCATGGCGATGGTCATGGCGGCCATGAAACCCGAGCGGGTGGCCGGCATGGTGCTGAACGACGTGGGGCCGGAGATCGACCCGGCGGGGCTCGAGCGCATTTCCTCCTATGCCGGAAAGATGCCCGACGTGAATACGTGGGAGGAGGCGGCAGAGGCCATTGCTGAGGTGAACCGCGCCGCCCTGCCGCATCTCACCCCCGACGACTGGATGCGCTTCGCCCGGCGCACCTTCCGCGAGGACGAAACGGGCCGCCCGGTGCCGGATTACGATCCCGCCATCGGCAAGGCGCTGGAGGAGGCGGGCGCGGCCCCCGCCGATCTGTGGTCCGTGTTCGACGCCCTGAAGAACGTTCCCATGCTGGTCATCCGCGGCGCGCTCAGCGACATTCTCGCGCAAAAGACCGTGGAGGCCATGAAGGCGCGCAAGCCGGGCCTGGAAGTGGCCATCGTGCCGGGGGTGGGCCATGCCCCCATGCTCGACGAGCCCGAAGCGCTGCAGGCTCTCGAGGCTTTCCTGGTACGGATCGACCGGGGATAAGCGCCGTCCTCCGGATTGCCGGAGGACGGGCGCGGCTCATTGAAAGGTGAATGGCCTCACTGCTCTGCGCACACGCCGGGGCCGTCGTCTTTTACCACATACCGTTTGCAGCCGGAGGGAATCGGCCAGTCGTCCGCGGCCTCCTCCACCAGCAGGGCGGGGGGCGTGCCGTTGGCGGGCGCCGCGGTGATTTCGGCGGGCGTCGAAGGTTGCGGGGACACGGTCGCCACTGCGCCCGCGGCGCCTGCATTGCGGGCCGCGGCGTCTTCCGCGCCCGGCGCGCTCACCTGGAACAGCCGGCGCGGCCATGAAGCGGCCAGAAACGGCACGTCCACGGGGTTGACCGCTTCCTCTGCCGGCCCTCCGGCGCCGGCGATGGCGGCAGAGGCGGCGGCCGCGGCGGCGGCGGCTTCCGAATTTTCCTCCCCGCCTGGAGCCTTCAGCGGCACGGCGGCGACCTGGGCGGGCGGACGGACCGGCTCGGCCGGTTCCTCTCCCGGCGCCTGTTCGAGAACGCCCGCATCGCCGCCCACCTTGCCCGGAGACACGTCCGCCTCGGGCCGGGGCGGACGGGCCTGCTCGATCACCTTCGAGACCGCCTGCTGTTTGGGCGGCGGGGCGATGGCCGGTCCTTTGCGCTTGCGCGGCTTGGGATCGGGGCCGCCGCCGCGCTTCAAATCCTGGCTGAGCACGATCTGGACCGGCTGGTCCGCCAGCAGCGTCCGGTAAACCAGCGTGTTCTCCATCACCCGCTGCACATAGTTCCGGGTCTCCGAATAGGGGATCATCTCGATCCAGTCGACGGCGTCCACATTCTTCGCCCGCGGATCGCCGAACTCCCGGATCCACCGTCGAACCCGCGTCTTCCCGGCGTTATAGGCCGCCGCCGCCATGATGTAGGAGCCGTTGAAATCCTCCACCAGATCCGCGAAATGCGCCTGGCCCAGCGTCAGGTTATAGGCCGGGCGCTCCGTCAGCCAGTCCCGGCGGAAGGGCAGGCCGTGCTTTCTGGCCGTGGCGCGCGCGGTGGTTGGAATGAGCTGCATCAGCCCGTGGGCGCCGGCATGGCTTACCGCGCCCGGATGGAATTCGCTCTCCTGGCGCGACAGGCCCAGCACGATGGCCGGTTCCGGCGCGGATTTCAGCGACTTGACCGGTTCGAAGCGCTCCAGCGGATAGGTGGCCTCCACCAGCATCATGCCCCGGTGCAGGGCCGATTTGCCCGCCCGCACCGCGAAATGGGGATAGCCCATCCGCTTCAGGAGCGAGGACAGGCGGAAGATTTCTTCCGGGGAGGAATATTCATCGGCCAGATGGTAGGTGAGCGAGCGCACCCAGCGTTCCTGCTCCGCGTCATGAAGGATTTTCAGGGCGCGGATCAGCTCCCGCTTCTCGAAATCCGCCGCGTCGGCCGGATTGCGCGGGGCCTCGGCGGGCAGTTGCAGATAGGCGTTCTCGCCGTACAGCCGCTCGGCGGCGAGCTGGCCGTAGAAGGTCATGAGATAGCGGACCGCCTCCCTGTAGTGGTGCTGGCGGGCCTCGTTCTCTCCCGTGGCCTCGGCCGCCCGTCCGGCCCAGTAATGGGCGCGCGCCTGGCTGATGGGCGTGCTCACCTTGGTCTCCAGCCGCTTGAAATGCCCGAAGGCGTCCTTCGGCTTTTGCAGGAAGCGCAGGGCGATCCAGCCCGCCAGCCATTCGGCCTCGGCGAAGTAAACGCCCTCGCTGAGGCCGTGATGGGCGGCCATGTCATAGGCGGTCTGTTTCCTGCCTTCGCGCAGGGCCCGCCGGATCTGGAGGCGGCGTTCCTTCCACCAGCGTTCGGCATCCCCAAGATCCTGCGCCGTCTTGTGCACGCTCGACAGGATCGGCCAGGTTTCCTCATGGCGGCCCTTGCGCCGGCGCCAGCGCGCGCGCTCATATTGCAGGCCCGGGTGTTTGGACAGCTTCGCCGGCACGCGGGAAATGGCCCGGTCCACGCCCCGGGACATGGCGCGCAGTTTCATGCGCGCCTCGGCGAGCCTGCGCCAGCCCGCGCCCACGCGCTTCATCTGGCGGCGCGCCGCCGTATGCCGGTGATCCCACAGGAGCCGGTCGAGGCGCCGTTCGTCCGCATCGCTGTTGCGCAGCAGGTCGCTGTGCACGCCCAGGAACTCGCTTTCCTCCGAGCGGGAGAAATCCCCGTGTACCCAGGCCTCGCGGATCATCTCTCGCCCGTCCTTGTAATTGCCCTTGGCGATGAGGGCCTCGCCCAGCCGCCAGCGGCCCTTGCCGGTGCGTGGCTCGCGGTCCTTGAACCAGGCGATCACTCGATCGGGCGGCAGGCCGGGGGGCATGCGTTCCTCGGCGCGGTATTGCAGCACCCCGGTTGAGGGCCAATCGGAATTTTCCTCCAGAAAGGCGGAAATCTCACGGAACGAGGCTCCGTTGCCGTGTTCCCGGTAATACATCCAGTCGATCAGTTTCCGGGCCAGCGGCTCGCGGGCCTGACGGGCCTTGCGCCTGGCGTCGTCCCACTGGTGGCGGCGGATGTCGTCGAAGACGTCCTTCAACAGGCGGACATCCCGTTCGCTCAGGATTTCGCGCTTGGGCGGTTCCGGCTTGGGCCGCGGCAGGGGCACGTTTTTCGCCGACAGCGCGAACGCTCCCCCCGCAGCGCAGAATGAAAACGCGATGGCCAGACAGATGGCCGCCCGAAAGCTGCGCATGCCGCGCTCCTTCCCCCGTTTCGTCATTCCCCAAAAACCCGCTTTGGCGCGCGGGGTTCCCGCCCGCCTTCGGGCGGGCTGTCCGCCCGCGATCCTCGGCCGCCACGGCGAACGCCGTTTGTGCGGCCGAAACCGGAACTCTATAAGAATCGTCACAGGCGGAACAGGGCCGATTTGACCTTTGCGCGTGCGGGGATTAATAGCCAGACTTTGCGGAACCGCCTCGCAGGGGAACCGTGCCGGTGCATCCGGCAGTCTCCGGCCGGAACGGAATGTCATGACCACCAAATGGACCGATACATTCAGGGGCTCGATCTGCGCGCTGGTAACGCCGTTCACCGACCGCGGGGAACTGGATGAGGATGCCTTGCGCGAACTCGTCGAGTGGCACGCCGGGAGCGGGACCCACGGGCTGGTCATCTGCGGGACCACGGGCGAGTCGCCGACGCTGGGGGATGAGGAGCACATCCGCGCCATCCGCATCGCCGTGGAGACGGCGAAGGGGCGCCTCCCGGTGATCGCGGGCACGGGCGTCAACCACACCGCCCACGCCATCAAGCTGACCCGGGAGTCCGAAGAGGCGGGCGCGGACGCCGCCATTCTTGCCGTGCCCTATTACAACAAGCCCACCCAGGAAGGCATCTACCAGCACTACAAGGCCGTGCATGATAATTGCGGCCTGCCCGTCCTGACCTACAACATTCCGGGCCGCTCTTCGGTGGACATGTCCGTGGACACGCTGGCCCGGCTGGCCGAATTGCCCCGGCTGATCGGCAACAAGGACGCCACCGGCGGTATGAGCCGCGCCAGCATGGAGCGCCAGGCGTGCGGGCCGGATTTCGTGCGCCTGTCGGGCGAGGACCCGACGACCCTGGGCTTCATGGCCCATGGCGGGCATGGCTGCGTTTCGGTGACCGCCAATGTGGCGCCCGCCGAATGCGCGGCCTTCCAGAACGCCTGCCTGAGCGGGGATTTCCGCACGGCGCTCGAATATCAGGACCGGCTGATGCCGCTGCACCGGGCGCTGTTCGTGGAGACCAATCCGGGGCCGGCCAAGTTCGCGCTTTCGGTGCTGGGCAAGTGCCGCAACGTCCTCCGGCTGCCGCTGGTGCCCGTCGCTCCGCAGACGGAACAGGTGATACGTGAGGCCATGGCGGCGGCGGGCATTAATGTGCATTAGGAACTGTAGGGCGGGCTGAGGGGTAGCGGTGCCCGCCGTCAGAGTTTGCGGCACGCCCGGAATGGCCGGCGCTCGCGCAGGGATTTGCGCTTATATTCCGTTCTTTTCACCGCTCACCCCTGCGGAAGCAGGGGCCCAGAGCCGCGGGTACCAATCGATGAGCGGATAAATGACGTTGGCGGGATTTGCCCTCAGGGCCGCATGCTGCTGGATTCCGGCTCTCGCCGCTGCGCGAGCTATCACGCAGCGGCCTCGGCCGGGACGAGCGGTTTGGTAGATTTTGAGATAACTCTGACGCGCATCAACAGGTGCACGAGGTTCAGTTCCTATGGCCACCGCCACGAAAAACAATTACCAGGTCGTCTCCGTCAACCGGAGGGCGCGGCGCAACTACACCGTCGAGGAGACGGTGGAGGCGGGCATTGCGCTCATGGGTACGGAGGTCAAGAGCCTGCGCGAGGGCCGGGCGAACATCGCCGAGGCCTATGCCTCGGAAGAGGGCGGGGAGTTGTGGCTGATCAATGCGCATATCCCGGAATATC
Organism: Alphaproteobacteria bacterium; assembly: GCA_046538635.1. Taxonomy (GTDB): domain Bacteria; phylum Pseudomonadota; class Alphaproteobacteria; order JAJFIK01; family JAJFIK01; genus JBKHIN01. The sequence continues at coordinate 923 of JBKHIN010000067.1, read as the reverse complement.
CGCCCGCCAACCGGTTCAACCACGCGCCAAAGCGCATCCGCAAGCTGCTGCTGCACCGGCGCGAGATCGACAAGCTGGCGGGGGCGGTCAACAAGGGCGGCATGACCATCGTGCCCTTGAAACTCTATTTCAACGAGCGCGGCATCGCCAAGATCGAACTGGGCCTCGCCAAGGGCAAGAAACTCCACGACAAGCGCGAGACGGAAAAAAAGCGCGACTGGCAGCGCCAGAAGGCGCGGCTCCTGCGGGAGAAGGGGTAAAATGTAGGGCGGGCTGAGCGTAGCGATGCCCGCCATCCGAATCTGCCGCACCGCCGGAATGGCAGGATCGGCCGGGGGCCTCAGCCCTCCCTACGGGCTACCCGCCCTGTGGGCTGCATGGTTGCATGTTCAATGGAACGAGTTCACCACTGGCAACCTTTCCAAAACGGCCGGCGGCGTAATGGTCAACCAATACGCCCGTGACGAGGACACATTCGTTGGACCACTTTTCCATAAGCGGAAGGAGTTGTTCCTCCACTTTGTAAAGCCCCGGGACATCGAGAAAGCCATAGAGACCGCTGAAAGGACTCACTCTAATGATAGGAAACCCGATCTCAAGACCGGGATTCTTTTCTCTGAATTCACGTATCTTTCTCAAGCGTTCATCAAGGTCCTTCGTATATCCATATGGATCACTTAAGTCGCGCATTGTGATGAAACTGTTTGGCTCCGAATCGGGATGTAAGTTTATCCGCCCTCTGACTCTGATGATTTGCTGAATTGGAGGGTTTTGAATAAAGATCTCATGCACGTCATAAATTTGCTCGCCTTTTGTGTTTGACCACACAGCGCCATCTACAAAAAACGCGATCACAAAGGGAATCGAGAAGAATATTGTGCGTGCAATTTGCATTGTCTCTAGCAATTCTGTCCGCCCATCTC
>JBKHIN010000066.1:0-10605 GCA_046538635.1 Alphaproteobacteria bacterium | reverse complement strand
CAAATCATTGACTTCGGAGGAAGGCGGCGCCGTGGCGGAGAGGGTCGCGGAGGAACTGGCGCGCCGCCACATGTCGCGGCAGCAGCTCGCAGCCGACGCGCAGATCAGCCTCTCCACGCTGGAGAAGGGCCTTGCCGGTCGGCGGCCGTTCTCGCGGGCGACCCTGATCCGGCTTGAAGAGGTGCTGGGCATAACGCTCCGCCGGGCCCCGGAACGGCCGGCGGCGGAGGTTCCCGCCGCCCTGGCGCCCGCGGCGCTCGGTTCCTACGCCAGGGCCGCCGTCTCCTGGCTGGAAGGCGATTATGTCACCCTGCGGCCGTCCTTTTTCGAGAGCGATACGATCTTTGCCTATCTCACGCGGGTGAGCTGGAGCGAGGCGAAATCCCATCTCGTGTTCAGCGAGTCGGAGCGCCTGGACGCGGAATATACCCAGTGCGGCGCCCTGTCGGTTCCGCATCAATCCGGGCATATCTATTTCGTGACCAATGAATCGGGCCAGTACCGGCTGGCCATCGTCTCGCGTCCCACGATCAGGGGCGAATTGCATGGCATACTGACGACCCTTCAGGTCCGGCGCGGCGCGCATCTGACGCCGGTGGCGACGCCTGTCGTGTTCGCGCCGCTCAGGAATTTTCCGGAACCGGAGTTCGGTCATGTGATGCAAAGCCGGCGCAGCTATGCGCCCTATCGCCGGCTGCTCAGGCGCACTGTCGACGACTCGTTCGCTCACTTCCTGGGGGCTGACTGAAGGGGCGCCCCCGGAGCGTTTTGCTGTTATTTCCTGTCCGGGCCTAATGGCGGATTGGGGAGGCGCGCGCCCTGCATTCGGGACGGCGGCACCTCCCGGCAACGAGCCTGCGCAGGGGGCGTCAGACCGACGTGAGAGGAGCGCCCAAAGGGTATGAATCGCCGTCATAAGCGCGTAAAAAGCGACCTGTGGGATGCCGCGACAGGCGCGGGCGGAAGCCGGGGCGTCCGGCTGTGCGGTCCGGGTCATCGTCCGGCATGCCGCGCCCCGTTGCCGTCATGGCGCACGAACAATGGGCGCCGGTTAAGAGTCCCGTCACCAAACAGGTCCAGTGTTGGCGGTTCGATTGCGGACTGGCGGCGTGCCGGAACACCCCGGCACGGGCCCTGCGGCAGCGGGCTGACAAGTGGTGAGCAGCAAACAGGAGGAGTCGATCCGGCGCGCCGCTCCGATGGCGGCGGCACCGGCAGGAAACCGCGAGGCCGGCAGACGCGCTCATCCTCGCGGCCCGCGGCGTTGCGGTTCCGAATGCACCATCCCACATCCGATGAAGTACACCCCCGGGTGCGCCGCGCGGTTCTTCTCTGCGCTCGCACAGGCCTGCCGGCGCCGATCGGCGTCAAACCGGCGCCGGCGGGTAGCCGGGCATACCGGCCTTGACGGCGGGTGGTACGCCGCCGCCGCGTTGGCCGCGCTGCTTCCCGAAACCGGCCGGGAGCGTTCCGGCCCTTGATCCGTACCTCGTGCCCTCGATCCCGGAGACATCAATGGCCCCCAGAAACCTGTTTGCGATCGGCATCGATCCCCGGAACCGTGCGATGCTCGATGCGGTGCCCGGAGCCGGGGAAGAATTCGTCGTGCACGAATTGTTACCCTACGATGCGATCAAGGAAGGACGCCGTCCCGGCGCCTACAATGTCGTCCGGCCTCTGGAACTCGCCCGCCGGCGCCTCGACGGATTCGAGGGGTCCATCGACGGCTTCCTGCATTTCTGGGATTTTCCCGTGGGCGCGCTGACGGCGGTCCTGGCCGCCGAATATGGCTGTCCCGGTCCCGATCTCGCCAGCGTTTTGAAATGTGAGCACAAATACTGGTCGCGCCTGCTCCAGCGTGAAGCGGCGCCCGAGGCCGTTCCCGCCTTTCAGGCCGTGGATCCGTTCGATCCGGGAGCCTGGGACAGGATGGAACTCACTCCCCCATTCTGGATCAAGCCGGTCAAGGCATTCCTGGGCCAACTGGGATTTCTCATTCACGATCTTGGCGATTTTCAGCGGGCCATGCGCCTGACGCGCGAACGCATCCGCGATTTCGGAGAGCCTTTCAACCGGCTGATGGAACGGATCGAACGGCCCGAGGAGATCGCCCGCGTGGACGGAAACTGGTGCATCGCCGAGGAAATCATCGGCGGCCATCAGTGTACGGTTGAAGGGTACGAGTGGGGCGGCGAGATTCATACCCATGGTATCGTGGACTCCTTTCCTTACGCTTACATGCCCGTTTTCTTCAGCCTTGAATATCCGTCATCCCTGCCCGAGGACGTCCGGGAGCGGGCGGCTGACATCAGCCGAAGGGTCATGCGGGCGCACGGATACGAACACAGCGCCTTCAATATCGAATATTACTGGCGGGAGCGGACCGACGAGATCAAGCTGCTGGAGATCAACCCCCGCATCTCGCAATCGCACGGGCCGCAGTTCTGGATGGTCGACGGCGCACCCAACCACAAGGTTGTCGTGGACCTCGCGCTCGGCCGCCAACCCGAAATGCCTCACCGGAGAGGCCTTTACGGCCATGCCGGCAAATTCATGATCCGGCGCTTCAATGATGCGCGGGTGCGCCGCGCCCCCAAGGCCGAAGAAATTGCGGCGCTGCGCCAGCGCTTTCCGGGCGCCTTCATTGAAGTCGAGGTGCATGAAGGCGAACGGCTTTCGGAAATTCACCACCAGGACCAGTACAGCTTTCTGCTGGCGGAACTCTTCCTCGGCGGGCGCGACTCCGCCCATTGTCATGATGTATTCTACCGGTGTGCGGATGCTCTCCACATTGAGCTCGATTATCTCGAGGAAACCGTCGCGCCATGATGTATGTATCCGAATTTCCCCATCGCGTCCGCGAAATCGTCCACACCGTCATTCCGCTGCCGGACGGCACCCGCCTTGCCGCCCGGTGCTGGATTCCCGAGGATGCCGAACAGACGCCGGTGCCTGCGCTTCTGGAATATCTGCCCTACCGCAAGAACGACAACACGGCCCAACGCGACTCCGTCATGCATCCCTATATCGCGGGCCACGGCTACGCCGGCGTTCGCGTCGATCTGCGCGGCAGCGGGGAATCCGAAGGCGTTCTCCAGGACGAATATCTGGAACAGGAACTGAAAGACGGCGTGGAGGTTCTGCGCTGGATCGCCGCTCAGCCCTGGTGCGACGGGCAGGTGGCCATGATGGGCATTTCCTGGGGCGGTTTCAACGGTCTGCAGATCGCCGCCAGGCAGCCGCCCGAACTGAAAACCGTCATTACGCTGTGTTCGACGGATGACCGTTATGTCGACGATGTGCATTACATGGGCGGCTGCCTGCTGGGCGACAATCTTTCCTGGGCGTCCAACATGTTCGCCTACAACACGGCGCCTCCGGATCCCGATCTTGTCGGCGATGCGTGGCGGGAGATGTGGCTCGACCGCCTCAAGCACAGCGGCCTCTGGCTTGCCGAATGGCTCTCTCATCAGCACCGGGACGAGTACTGGAAGCACGGCTCGATCTGCGAGGATTACAGCGCCATCAGGGTCCCCGTGCTCGCCGTCAGCGGCTGGGCCGACGCGTACACGAACGCCGTCTTCCGGCTGCTGAAAAATCTCGACGTGCCGCGGCAGGGCATCGTCGGGCCCTGGTCGCACAAATATCCCCATATCGGCAGTCCGGGCCCCGCGATCGGCTTTCTTCAGAAGGTGGTGCGCTGGATGGATCACTGGATGAAGGGCCGCGATACGGGCATCATGGACGATCCGATGCTGCGCGCCTACTTGCAGGACAGCAGCCCGCCTTCCACCGGCTACCGCCATCGTCCCGGCCGCTGGGTGGCCGAACCCTCCTGGCCCTCGCCCAATGTCGGGGAATGGGTGCTCCATCTGGCCCGCGCCGAACTCCTGGACAGTCCCGAAACCGGGGATACCGGGCCGGTGGTCCTGCGCTCGCCCATGACGGTGGGTCTCTTCTCCGGCAAGTGGTGCTCGGAGAGCGCCCCGCCCGATCTGCCCGACGATCAGCGTGAGGAGGATGGCGGTTCGCTCATCTTCGAAACCGCCGAGCTGCCCGAACGCGTCGAGCTGCTGGGCGCGCCCGTGCTCGAATGTGAAATCGAAAGCGACCGTCCGGTCGCCATGCTGGCCGCCCGCCTTTCGGACATCCGTCCCGACGGCGCGGCGACGCTGGTCACCTACAGCCTGCTCAATCTTTGCCACCGCGACAGTCACGAAACGCCGAGCGCCCTCGTCCCCGGCAACCGGTACCGCGTGTGCCTGCAACTCAATGACTGCGGTCAGGCCTTTCCGGCGGGCCACCGCATCCGGCTGTCGCTGTCCACCGTTTACTGGCCCCATGCCTGGACGACGCCCGAGCCGGTGAAACTGATCTTCTATCCCGGTTCTTCCCGCCTCATCCTGCCGGTGCGCCCGCCGCGGCCGGAGGACCATACCCTGCGCCCCTTTGCCGAACCGGCCGGCGCCCCGCCCATCCGCGTCGAGCAGATCGTCGCGCCGGATCATCACTGGCAGGTGATCCGCGATCTGGGCCGCAATACCTCCGTACTCGAAGTTCTCAAGAACGACGGGCGGGTGCGCTACCCGAACGACCTGGAGGTTTTCATGGACGCGGTCGAGCGCTACATGGCCAGCCATGATGACTGGCACTCCGTGAAGGGGACCACGGAATGGACCTACGGGTTCCAGCGGGGCGACTGGCGCGTCCACAGCGTGACGGGGACGCGCCTGAGTTCGGACGCGGAGAATTTTTATCTCCATGCCCGGCTCGACGCCTTCGAGGGCGACACGCGCATCTACAGCAAGAACTGGAATTACACGATCAAGCGGGACCTGGTGTGAGGCGCCGGCGGATGACGCCGCCCCGCCGTCACAGCCGCCGCGCGGGGTCCGATTGCCTTTTGCCGTTTGCCGGCGGAGAGAATTCCCTCAGTTCGTCCAGGCCTCCAGCTCCACGCGCCGGTTTTCGGCGCGCCCGGCCGCCGTGTCGTTGTCGGCAACGGGTTCGGATTCGCCCGCGCCCCGCGCTTCCAGCCGCTCCTCCGCGATGCCGTTCTCAACCAGCCAGTTGACCACCGAGTGCGCGCGCCGCTCCGACAGGTCCGCATTGTAGGCGTCCGTCCCGACCGCGTCCGTATGGCCCTCGATGCGCAGTTTCATGAGCGGGCTTGCTTCCAGGACCGCCCGGATTTCCTGCAGCACCGGCTCGGAGACGGGGCGGATGGCCGCGGAATCGAAATCGAAATGAATGCCGTATACGCGCGCCTCGCCACGGTCTTCCAGTTGCTCGGCCACGGGCGGCGCGTTGACCTCGGCCATCGCCCGGTGAAAGCCGTCCCTGCAGGCCCGGATTTCCTCCGGCTGGAAATTCTCCTCCTGCTCCTGCACCCAGCAGTCGAACATGATCTGGGCGCGCGCGGCCATGACGGGGTTGGTTTCCCGCACGCCGTTGGCGAAGGCCGTCATCAGGGCGTCGCGGGCCTCGGCCAGTTCCCTGCGGTGCTTCCGGGGAATATCCCGGCGGGAGGGGTCCTCCGGCGCGGGCGCGGCGCCGGAAGCGGCGGCGATGGCCCGTTCGGCGAACTTATCCGAATCCGGAAAATCCTGTTCGTTGAATTCGCCACGCGACATATCCACATAATTCGCGTGAAGGTGGCGTTCGAATTCGGGGCCCTGCGGCGTCATGTACTCGGCCTCGTCCAGGGCCGTGCCTGCACATGCGCCCAGCAGCAGCGCCAGCGCCGGCAATATCGAGATCCGCGTGATCGCTCTCATCTTCCCCTCTCCCCGAGTCGGCGGGATGTGGAGGCCCGGCCAGCGGCAACGGGGCCACCGGCACAAGAGTGCCCGGCTCCCTGGCCGGAAGTATAGCGGATGGGGCGGCATGCAGATTCAGGCAGAGCCGATTCAGGCACGATCAACGTGCGAGTGTTGCGGATTTGCCTATGATTGACGGCCTTCGAAGCCTCTGCAATCTGCGCGGAGACACGGGCGCCGCTGCGTGGCGGCGCGCCCATGTTCTGATTCGCTTTTCGTTATTTGCCTGCGGGGTTCGCCCATGACCGATTCGTTCAAGGAGATGGCGCTCGAATATCACCGCTATCCGGTGCCGGGGAAGCTGCGTATCGAGCCTACCAAGCGCATGGTCAACCAGCGCGATCTGGCGCTGGCCTATTCGCCGGGCGTGGCCGAAGCCTGCAAGGCCATCATCGGCGATCCGCAGGAGGCCGCGCATCTGACGGCGCGCAGCAATCTGGTGGCCGTCATCACCAACGGCACCGCGGTGCTGGGGCTGGGCGCCATCGGCCCGCTGGCCGCAAAGCCGGTGATGGAGGGCAAGGCGGCGCTGTTCAAGAAATTCGCCGGCATCGACGTGTTCGACATCGAGGTGAACGAGCGCGATCCGGAGCGGCTGGCGGCCATCATCTCCAGCCTGGAGCCCACCTTCGGCGGCATCAACCTGGAAGACATCAAGGCGCCCGAATGTTTCGAGGTGGAGCGCATGTGCCGGGAGCGCATGTCGATTCCGGTCTTCCATGACGACCAGCACGGCACGGCCATTTGCGTCGCCGCGGCGGTCGCCAACGGCCTCGAACTGGCCCGCAAGGACATCCGCAAGGTGAAGATCGTGTGCGCGGGCGCGGGCGCGGCGGCGCTCGCCTGTCTCGACCTGCTGGTCAGCATGGGGGCGAGGCGGGAACGCATCACGGTGTGCGACCTGCACGGCGTGGTCCATGAGGGCCGCGAGATCGAGATGGACCCCTACAAGGCACGCTATGCACAGGCGACCGAAGCGCGGCGGCTGGAGGAAGTGCTTCCGGGTGCGGACATTTTCCTCGGCCTGTCCGCCCCCGGCATACTGGAGCCGGAGTGGATCCGGAAAATGGCGAAGGCGCCGCTCATCCTGGCGCTGGCCAATCCCGACCCCGAAATCATGCCCGATGCGGCGCGCGAGGCGCGCCCGGACGCCATTCTCGCCACGGGCCGCTCCGATTTTCCCAACCAGGTGAACAACGTCCTGTGCTTCCCCTTCCTCTTTCGCGGCGCGCTGGACGTCGGCGCCACGGCGGTCAACGAGGACATGAAACTGGCCGCGGTCCGGGCGATTGCGGCCCTGGCGCGCGCCGAACCCTCGGACGTGGTGGCCCGCGCCTACCGGGGCGAACGGCTGCGCTTCGGTCCCGACTACATCCTGCCCAAGCCCTTCGATCCGCGCCTGATCAGCGCCGTAGCGCCCGCGGTCGCAAGGGCGGCGACGGAATCAGGCGTGGCGCGGCGCCCGTTTGACGATCCTGACGCCTATCGCCGGGGGCTGTCGGTTTATGTCTACAAGTCCGGCCAGGTCATGCAGCCGGTGTTCGAAACGGCGCGGCGCACGCCCAAACGGGTGGTATTCGCCGAGGGCGAGGATGCGCGGGTGCTGCGCGCCGTCCAGATCGCCCTCGACGACGGGCTGGCGCTGCCCGTCCTGCTGGGGCGCGAGGCGGTCATCCGCCGCCAGATCGCCGATCTCGGCCTGCGCTTCGATCCGGGAAGCGACGTGCCCTTCATCGATCCGGAGAACAATCCGGCCTATGAAGAACATTGCCGGTGTTACTACGACATCGTGAAGCGCAAGGGCATTTCTCCGGATACGGCGGAACTGTTCATCCGCACCAGAACGACCGTGCTGGGCTCGGTGCTGCTGCAGGCCGGCGAGGCGGACGCGCTCCTGTGCGGCGTCAAGGAGCCGTTTCCGGAACATCTGGGCCATTTGACGGACATTATCGGGCTTGCGCCCGGCGTGGACGTGCCCTCGGCGCTGCGCCTCGTCGTGCTCAAGGACCGCTATCTCTTCATCTGCGATACCAATGTCAATTACGATCCGACAGCGGAGCAACTGGCCGGCATCACCTTTCTGGCCGCGAACGAAGTGCGCCGCTTCGGCCTCAAACCCAAGGTGGCGCTGATCGCCAATCAGAACTTCGGCGGATCGCGCGATCCCTCGGCCCTGAAAATGCGCCGCGTCCGCGACCTGCTGGAAGAACGTCTTGCCGATTTCGAGTTCGACGGGGAAATGCGCGCCGACGCGGCCATGATCCCGGAAATTCGCGAACGCTACATGACGGGAAGTTCGCTCGAGGGCGCCGCCAATCTGCTCGTCATGTCCAATCTCGAAGCGGCGAACAGCGCCTACAATCTGGTCTGGTCGGCGGCGGACGGCATGAATGTGGGCCCCATCCTGCTGGGCATGGCCAAGCCCGCCCATGTGCTCTCCAATTCGGTGACGGTGCGCGGCATCGTGAACATGACCGCGCTCGCCGTCGCGGACGCGCAGGACGCGGCGCTGGCCGGGCGGCGCGAGGGCCGCGAGGCCTGAAGGGCCGTGCCGCTGCCGGGCGTCGGCAATTTATTGGTAGCCGGAGGAGCTTCGAACCGCGCGGCGCCCGGGGCGGGCGGCACCAAGCGGCCGGAAACCCCTGTAAATGAGCCGACTCCGTTGACTTCCGGACGGCTCTGCTGATACCCCGTCCTAAGACGAATTTCCTTTACAGCGTCGGCGTCTCCCTTTCGGAAGGCCGTCCGCCGATCACCGGACAACGGGCAAGCCATGACCGAGCCTGCGGTACAAGAGGATACCGGTGCGCCTGAGGAAGGCTATGTGCTCGACGCGCAGTTCGTGCGCGACGTGGTGGAAGCGCTCGACCACGGCGCGGACGAGGAGGTGAAGGAACTCGTCGCCGATCTCCATGCGGCGGATTTCGCCGACCTTCTCGGGCTCATGGGGGCGGCCGACCGCCGGGCGCTCGTCGAGACCATGGGCAGGGCCCTGGATCCGGAGGTGCTCACCGAGCTGGACGAGGACGTCCGCGACGACGTGCTGGACTATGTCAGCCCGGAATTGCTGGCCCGCGCGGTGCGCGAGCTGGACAGCGACGATGCGGTCTATCTGCTCGAGGATCTGAAAGAGGAGCGCCAGCAGGAAATTCTGGGCCGCGTGCCGAACCGCGAGCGCGCGGCGGTGGAATTCGCCCTTCAGTACCCGGAGAATTCCGCCGGGCGGATCATGCAGCGCCAGTTCGTCGGCGTACCGCCCGACTGGACCGTGGGACGCGTCATCGACTACATGCGCGAGTCCGACGGGTTGCCCGAGGATTTCTTCGAGATCTATGTCCTCGATCCGGGCCAGCATGTCATGGGCGCGGTTCCGGTATCGCGCCTGCTGCGCACCAAACGCCCCACCGGCGTCGAGCAGATCATGAATGCGGGCGTGACCTGCATCCCCGCCGATATGGAGCAGGAGGAAGCCGCCTATCTTTTCCAGCAGTACCACCTGGCCTCCGCCCCCGTGGTGGACGGGGACCGGCGGGTGGTCGGCATGCTGACGGTCGACGATATCGTCGACGTGATCCAGGAAGAACATGAGGAAGACGTGCTGGCGCTGGCCGGCGTCGCGCCCGACGAGGGTCTTTCCGACAATGTGCTGACCACGGCGCGCGGCCGCATGCCCTGGCTGGTCGTGAACCTGATGACGGCGATCCTCGCCTCGGTGGTCATCGGCCTGTTCGAGGGCGCGCTGGACAAGCTGGTGCCGCTGGCGATTCTGATGCCCATCGTCGCCTCGATGGGCGGCAATGCGGGCACGCAGACGCTGACCATCGCCGTGCGCGCGCTGGCGACCAAGGACCTGACGGCGGCCAACGCCGCGCGCATCGTCCTGCGGGAGGCTTTGGTTGGCGGACTGAACGGCGTGCTGTTCGCCGTCGTCATGGGCATCGTGGCGGCCTTCTGGTTCTCCGCCTATCCCCAGCTCGCCCTGGTGGTGGGCGCCGCCATGATCATCAATCTGCTGTGCGCGGGGCTTGCGGGAATTCTGGTGCCGCTCTGGCTGCAGCGCGCAGGCGCCGACCCGGCCGTGGCCTCGACCGTCTTTGTGACCACGGTGACGGACGTTGTGGGCTTTTTCACCTTTCTGGGCCTTGCCAGCTGGGTCCTGCTGGGGTGACTATTGGCGCGCCGGAGCGCGGCGGAAGCCGCCCGCCGGTTCACATCGGCGCGCCTCGCCGCGGCAAGCTCAAGATCCGCGCGGGGTGCCTGGGGGGCATGTCCAGTCGAGTTGTACGCATGAAAAGCCTCGGGAAAACACGGCGCCGGTTGAGGGCGGCGGCAGCGGCGGTGCTGATCTCCGCGGCAGCTTCCTGGCCGGCGGCGGCGGGCGCCTGGTCGAGCCAGCGGCCCATGGAGACGGCGCGCTCCCATATGGGCGCGGCCGTTCTGGACGGTGAAATTTACGTGGCGGGCGGCACCGGCATCCTGGGGCCCATCGCAGCTTTCGAGGTCTACGACGCGCGGGTGGACCACTGGCGTCCCCTGCCGTCCCTTCCGGCAGGGCGGCAGCAATTCGGCATGGCCGCACTCGACGGGCGCATCGTGGCCGCCGGCGGATATCAGTCCGAGGCCCTCACCGGGGAAAGCGCCGAAATGTGGGTCTACGATCCGCGCCTGTCCCAGTGGACGCAGGGCCCGTCCATGCCCGGCGGACGGGCAGGGCACGCGCTGGTTGCGGCGGAGGGTAAACTTTACGTCATCGGCGGCACGGGCGAGGCCACGGACCGGATCTATA
>JBKHIN010000295.1:0-4333 GCA_046538635.1 Alphaproteobacteria bacterium | reverse complement strand
GCCCAGAGCCGCGCCGGCCGCACCCCCGGCCACCGCGCCGACCACGGCCCCGCCGCGCCCGTCACTGCGGACCATGACCTCGCGCGCATCGACGATGGTGCCCACGCCGTCCCGCTGCGCATAGCCGCCATAGCGGGAGCCGCCATAGCCGCGGTCATAGGTGGGCGCGCAGGCGGACAGTACCCCCGCCATCATGATGGCGGCGGCCACAATGCGCATGACGCCGGCGATACTCTTTCCCATGGGCAACATGGCTGGTTCCTCCCTTGATGACTCCCTCCGGCCGTTTACCGGAGGGAAACTAACCTTAAAAACTCGCCGGACAGCTTTTTGGTTCCGGAATTAACTCCGAACCTGCCCAATATTCCTGCAACTGTCACGCCGATCCTGTCAAAACAGGTTCCTTAATGTCCGGGTTTCCCCAAGCTTCGTCAAAGAGCTGCCACAGTTCGCCATCCGCTCCGGACAATGACCGGGAAGGGGAGGCGGGGACACTGAATGGAGTATTGTGTCCCCCCTAAGGCCGGTTCCAGCCCCGTCCGCGCATGCGCTTGCGCCATTCCTGCCGGGTCACGCTGCCGTCGCCGTCGGCGTCCAGCGCGTTGAACGCCGCTTCGGCGCCGTCCTCGTCTCCGCCCCGGCTTCGGGCGGTAAACTCCTCCATCGAAAGGGTTCCGTTCCCGTCGGCGTCCAGGCGGTCGAACACGGCGTCCAGCCGCCGCCCGGCCGCTGCTCCGCGGTCTGAAGACCGGGCGCCGGGCTCCGGCGTGCCGCCGCCGGCGTCCGCATCGTCTTCATCTTCGGGCGCTTCGGAGGTTCCGCCGTCACCGCCGGCGTCCTCTTCATGCTCTTCATGGTTCTCTCCGGCCGGCGCTCCGGCGTCTTCCGGCTCGCCGCCGCTTTCCTCTTCAGGCGGAGTTTCGCCCTCTTCAGCGGCGTCTTCGGCGCCCTCCTCCTCGGGTGCGGCGTCTTGCTGGCCGGGCCCTGCCGGGCCTTCGTCCGTATCCGGAGCGGCTTCTTCTTCTTCTTCTTCTTCTTCCGGCCCGGCGGCATCCTCGCCTTCATCCGTATCAGGCGGGGCGCCGTCTTCCCCGGGCGCAGCCCCGGCGTCCTCCGTTTCGGCCTGGCCGAAGCCGCGCCGGGGGGCGGTCTTGCCCGTTTCCGTTCCCGGCGCGGACGGCGCGTCCTCTTCCTCGGCCGCTGTCTGCGGTTTCACGCTGTCCGCTTCGGCATCGCCGTCCTCAGTGGAGGTCGCGCCGGCTTCGGCCTCGTCCCCTTCGGACGTACCGGTGTCTTCGGACGGGGTCTCGCCCGTCTCTTCCGTTGCCGGGGCGGTGTCGCCGCCGCTTCCCTCACGCCTGCGGTGGCGTTTGTGGTGCCTGTCTCCGTTGTCCGTTTCATCCGTGGCCGCCTCGCTGCCGTCCTGCCCGGCCGCGGAATCCGTTGCGGATTCCTCCGTGGACGGTGCCGACTCCGTGCCGTCCCTTGTGCGGTCCCGCCGGTCCCCGTGGGAATGGCGGCCGCCGTGTCTGTGCCGGCGGTCCCGGCCGCCTTCGATCGTGGCGTCGCCGCTTGAGCCGCCATGGGTGTGGCCCTCCGGCTCCCCGTATCGCGGATCGCGGTCTGCGGGCGGGTCCGGCGGCTCGTCATGGAGCGGTTCCGGCTCGTCATAGGGCGGTTCGTCGTAGAGCGGCTCGTCAATCGGCGGCTCGTCGTAGGGTGGTTCGTCGTATGGCGGTTCCTCGTAGGGAGGTTCGTCCGGCGGCTCGCCATAACCGGGCTCGCCGGGCGGGATCGCGCCTTCGGGCTCCCGGAAGCGGTCCGCGCCGTCCGGCGGCAGGCCGGGTTCCTCGACGGGCTCCTCCGGTACGTCGCGCATTTCCCCCGGTTCGCCCTCGCCGGAGGGTGCGGGCCCCTCCTCGTCCGGCGCGGTTTCGCCGGAGGGATTTTCTCCGGCACTCTCCGCCGGGGCGCCGGAACCGGAGGGCTCCGTCTGCTCCGCTTCCGTCTCCTCGCCGGACTCCGGCTTTTTGGAACAGGCGGCCAGCGCCAGAACGAACATGGCCAGCACGGCCGGCAGGCCGCGGCGGAACATGAGGACTATGCGACTGAACATCGGGGCTCCCCTGAAGACATCGGCCCGGGCCGGAGGGCGCCGCCTGCGCGCCGGTCCGCCCGGAAACTCAACAGCTTGTCACCCCACGCGGGAAACAGTGTAGCGCCCCCTCGCGCCTCTGACCACAAGCGGGCAAGGGCGCGGCCGGTCTTCTCCCGAAAGTGTAAATGGCCCTCATGTTCGCGTCATGTCTAACGGGATCCTGAAGTTCGCGAACCACTGTCGCATTTAACATGTCGGGCAGACGTGTTAAAAAAAAGCCGAATCGCTAACATGGGCGGTAGACATTGTTAAAATCGACCTACAAGTTGCCAGCCTTGCCGCCCGCCGTCGATCTGGAGACAAGATCTGTATTGCGGGCAGCTGCCGAAGCGCACCGGCGACTCGGAGAGCTCAAGGGGCGCGCGTCGGCTATTCCCAATCAAGGCATCCTGATTGACACGCTCTCCCTACAGGAAGCCAAGGCCAGTTCGGAAATTGAAAACATTGTCACGACACAGGATGAAATGTTTCAGGCAGACTTGTTCCCCGAAGGACCGGGCTCGCCTGCCGCCAAGGAAGTGGCACTCTATCGCAATGCCCTGAAAAAGGGACTTGAAGCCCTGCTGCGGTCCAACGGACTTATCACCAACAATGCCATCATTGAAATGTTTCAGGTCCTGAAGGGAACCACGGATACATTCCGAAAGACACCGGGAACGGCGTTGAGGAACGATACGACGGGAGAGATTGTCTACATTCCTCCTCAAAATGCGGACGAAATCGTTCACTACATGACTGAGCTTGAGCGATTCATTAACGACGATTCCGTTTCCGATCTCGATCCGCTCATCAAATTGGCAATCATTCACCATCAGTTTGAAAGCATTCATCCGTTCCCTGACGGGAATGGCCGGATCGGCCGAATCGTCAATGTCCTTTATCTCACGCGCACAGGCCTGCTCGACATTCCCATCCTGTATTTGAGCGGGGCGATCACGCGGTCGAAAGGCGATTATTACCGGCTTTTGCAGGCAGTGCGTGAGGAGCACGATTGGGAAGCGTGGGTTCTCTACATGCTCAAGGCAGTTAGCGAAACCTCCAGAGCAACATTGCAATTAGTCGAGGGTATCCGCGCATTAATGGCAGATTACAAACACCGGATACGCTCTGGCCTTCCGCAAATCTACTCTCAGGATCTTCTCAATAATCTATTCCGTCATCCCTACACCCGCATTGACTTCGTATCGTCCGAACTGGGAGTCACTCGCCAGACAGCGGCCAAATATCTTGATCAGCTCACCAATGCCGGATTTGTCGAGAAACATCACGCGGGACGGAACAACTACTACATCAACACACCCCTTGTAGCTCTGCTTCTTAAAATCTCAGAGAACCGGAACGATCGCCAGTGAAAGATTACATTGGCCTGCCGGGCACTCCGGTAACCTCTTCCCCCTCCGCAAACCCCGCCAGCTCCGCGCGCAACTCCGGGATGCCCGCGCCCGTCACGGCGGAGGTGGCGATGAGGCGCGGGTGGGCCGCCACGTGTTCCCTCAGCTTCCGGATTGTTTCGGCCTCGCGCGCGGCAAGGGCTTGCGGCTTGAGCTTGTCGCACTTGGTCAGCACCGCCTGGAAGGAGACGGCGGCCTCGTCCAGCATGGAAAACATCGTTTCGTCGGAGGGCTTGATGCCGTGGCGGGCGTCGATCAGCACCACGGCGCGGCGCAGATTGGGGCGGCCTTTCAGATACTCCCGCATCACCCGGTCCCAGGCGGCGGACTGCCTTTTGCTCACCTTCGCATAGCCGTAGCCCGGCAGGTCCACGAGCCGCAGATATCCCCGCGACGGGCTGCCCAGATCGAAGAAATTGAGTTCGCGCGTGCGCCCGGGCGTGTTGGAGGTGCGCGCCAGCGTGTTGCGCCCGGTGAGCGCGTTGACGAGGCTCGACTTGCCCACATTGGAACGCCCGGCGAAGGCCACTTCGGGAAGGTCCGCAGGCGGAAGATGCTCCGCGCCCGGCGCACCCTTGAGGAAGCGGCAGTCTTGCGCGAACAGCACCCGCCCGCGTTCGATTTCCTCCGAGGTCGGCGCTTCCGGCGCGGGCGGGGGAGCGTTATGCACCTTGTCAAGCCCGCCGGGCTCATTATCCGGGTCAGGTGCCATTGAAGCGCCCGTTCATCCTTTGCATCCTTCCGGTTCACACAAAGACACAAAGGGTTCACGAAGAGCACAGAG
>JBKHIN010000294.1:0-4334 GCA_046538635.1 Alphaproteobacteria bacterium | reverse complement strand
GCCTGCTGGACGCCCTCGCCCGATACGTCGCGCGTGATCGAGGGGTTGTCCGACTTGCGGCTGATCTTGTCCACCTCGTCGATATAGACGATGCCGCGCTGGGCCCGCTCCACATTGTAATCGGCCGACTGCAGCAGCTTGAGGATGATGTTCTCCACATCCTCGCCCACATAGCCGGCTTCGGTCAGCGTGGTGGCGTCGGCCATGGTGAAGGGCACGTCCAGGATGCGCGCCAGGGTCTGGGCCAGCAGCGTCTTGCCGCAGCCCGTGGGCCCCACCAGCAAAATGTTCGATTTCGCCAGTTCGACTTCGTTGTTCTTGGTCGCGTGGTTCAGGCGCTTGTAGTGGTTGTGCACGGCCACAGACAATACGCGCTTGGCGTGATCCTGGCCGATGACATAGTCGTCCAGCACCCGGCAGATTTCCGCCGGCGAGGGAACGCCGTCCCGCGACTTCGCGAGGGAGCTCTTGCTTTCCTCACGGATGATGTCCATGCACAGTTCGACGCATTCATCGCAGATGAATACGGTCGGGCCCGCGATCAGCTTGCGGACCTCATGCTGGCTCTTTCCGCAAAAAGAGCAGTACAGAGTATTCTTGGAGTCGCCACCGCCGACTTTGCTCATTTGCTCTCCTTACCCCATCCCGCGTGGCAGCCCGTGAATTCCCGGGCCCTGCACCGCCGCGTTTCGCAGCCCCGTCACGGCTGCCGGAATCCGGGGTATGTGCGCAAAACGCATCACCTGTTTATGCAAACACGATAGGTCTGCCCGGATCAACATCTCTTTAAGTCCCGGGAGCGGCGCGCAGGCGTTTTCCCGCGCCCCCTCGGCCGGGGCCGGTAAATTAACCGTACGGTCAGGACGGCGGCCTGACGCTACTGCTGTCCGACGGCCCCTCGCCCTCGACGGGGCGCTTCGTGAACACCTGGTCCACGATGCCGAAATCCCGGGCCTGTTCGGCAGTCATGAAATAATCACGATCGAGCGCCTGCTCAACCGCATCGTAGTCCTGCCCGGTATGGTGGACATAAATCTCGAAGAGCCGCCGCTTCAGCTTGATGATTTCCTCGGCGTGGCGCTCGATATCCGAGGCCTGTCCCTGATAGCCGCCCGAGGGCTGGTGGACCATGATTCGCGCATTGGGCAGCGCGAAGCGCATGTCCTTTTCCCCCGCACACAGGAGCAGGGAACCCATCGACGCCGCCTGGCCGATGCACAGCGTCTGCACCGGCGGCCGGATATATTGCATCGTGTCGTAGATGGCGAGACCGCTGGTGACGATCCCCCCGGGCGAATTGATGTAGAAGGAAATCTCCTTCTTCGGGTTCTCCGCCTCCAGCCAGAGCAGCTGGGCGGTGATCAGACCCGCCGCATGATCCTCCACCGGCCCGGTGAGGAACACGATGCGCTCCTTCAGGAGACGGGAGAAAATGTCATAGGCCCGTTCGCCGCGCGCCGTCTGCTCAACGACCATGGGAACGAGCGAACTCATGTAGGTTTCGACTGGATCTCTCATGCTTCAAATCTCGACGATATTCCATTGTGGGCGGGAACCGCCGCCGCACCCCGGCTTTCGGAACAGGACCGGTTTTCCCCATAAGCGGGGCGGAACGCAAGCCCTCTCCCGGCCGCCCGGGCCGGGCGGGAAACGGACCCCGCATTTGCCTGTGCCGTGCCGCCTCCGGAACGAACCCGGGGCATGCGCTCAGCCCTTCTCTTCATCCGGATCGCTGAACAGGGTCTCCTTGTCCACCGGCTTGTCGGTGACGGTGGCGAGTTCGGAAATGAAGTCGACGGTCTTTTCCTCATAGAGCGGCGCGCGCAACTCCGCCAGCGCGGCGGGGTTCCGGGCATAATATTCGTAGACCTGCTGTTCCTGTCCCGGAAACATGCGCGTGCGCTTGCCGATCTCGCGGCCGAGTTCCTCCTGGCTCACGGTAATGTTGTTCCTCTGGCCCACCTCTGCAAGCACCAGGCCGAGACGGACGCGCCGCTCGGCGATCTTGCGGTATTCGTCCTTGAGTTCGTCCACCGTCTTGTTTTCGTCCTCCGCGCTGCGGCCGTGGTGTTCCATTTCGTGCTCGACCTGGTGCCAGATCTGTTCGAATTCGGAATCCACCATGCCCGGCGGCAGTTCGAAGTCATGCGCCTCGTCGAGGGCGTCCAGAATCGCCCGCTTCAGATGCACGCGCGAACGGGCGGCGAAATCCTCCTTGAGGCGGCCGCGCACGGCGTCCTTGAGCTGTGCAAGATTCTCGAAGCCCATCCGCGTGGCCAGGTCGTCGTCAATGCTGATTTCGTCAGGCGCGGCCACTTCCTTGACCGTCACGGCGAAATGCGCCTCCTTGCCCGCCAGTTCCTTCGCGCCGTAGTCCTCCGGGAAGGTGATGTTCACATCGCGCTCCTCACCGGCCTTCGCGCCCATGAGCTGATCCTCGAAGCCGGGGATGAACTGGCCGGACCCCAGCACGAGATGCTGGTCCTCGGCGGCCCCGCCCTCGAAGGGTTCGCCGCCGATGTCGCCCTTGAAGTCAATGGTCAGCCGGTCGCCCTCGGCCGCCGCCTCCCCTTCGGGCTTCGGCGAGTAGGACTGGTTCTGCTCCGCCAGCCGCTTGAGGGCGTCGTCCACATCCTCGTCCTCGACCTCCGCGACGGGACGCTCCACTTTCAGGCCGGACATGTCGGCCAGTTCGAATTCGGGCATGACCTCGACCGACATGGTGAAGGCGAGATCCGCCTTGCCGGAGATCACGTCCTCCATCTCTTGCTCGAAATCGAGCTTGGGCTCCCGGGCCGGGCGCAATTCTCTCTCGTCCAGCGCCTGGCGGCTGCCCTCGTTGACCGCCTGCTGAACGATCTCGCCCATGAGCGATTTGCCGTAGGTCTTCTTGAGGAAGGAAACCGGCGCCTTCCCGGGCCGGAAGCCCTTCAGGTGCACCTGGTCCTTCATGCCCTCCAGCTTTTCGGTGAGCCTGGTGTCCAGATCGCTCGCCGGGATCAATACCCGGAATTCACGCGAAAGCCCGTCGGAGCGCGTTTCGGTGACTTCCATGAAGATGCCTTTCCTGTCTTTTTCCGGCGCGAGCGGCGTGCCGCGCCGCGGCGGTTGCCCGCCATGTCCGGTGGGGCAGGATGTGGCATGATCCTTGGCGTTGTGCAAGGCGGGGTGGTCAGGGAACGCGGAACGGATTTCAAAAAGCGCCCGGCGGGTGACTGCCGGGGAGTGGCGGGATTGTTCGTCAGGGCATCCCGCGGCGCTCATGCACGGGCGCGGCGCGGACTATACCTTGCCCTTCCGGCGCTCGGGCAGGGGCGTCCTGATGGCCGTCCAGATGGCGCTGCCGAGGATGGCAAGAGACAGCCCCCCGACCACTTCCCAGAACAGAATGGTCTTCATCAGTTCGACGGACATCAACCAACTCCAACGCTGACCCCGGTAAGGTTAAAGCCTACAGATAACCGGACAGCCGGGCAATCGTAAGGACTGCAATGAACACCCCCAGCCCGAGAATAAAGATTGAAAGCGCGCGCTCCTCGATTGACATGCGCCGCCAGACAAACGGCCAAAACTTGATCAAAAATCCCGCCGTGAAGCCGACAATCGCCAGGATGAAAAGGCTCAGCAAAACCAGCAGATAAATCATATGCCCCCTCTTGCCGGGGATCCGGCAGATGAACGCGGAAAACGGGAAATCAACCGAATGATTCGCGCAATCTTGTTTCCTGAATGCGCACGGCCATTGCGCGGTCAATAAACCGAGGGTTGCAAGCCTCTTTTTTGATCATGAGTGTACGGGACTGGCGTCTCGGCCCGGAGCCCGCTAAGCGGGCGAAACCTACCTGGTGCGGGCGGAGGGACTCGAACCCCCACGAGTTGCCTCACAGGAACCTAAATCCTGCGCGTCTGCCAGTTCCGCCACGCCCGCTGAAGCGCATCGCTCCGGCCTGCCCGCAAGCGGATCCGGCGCGCAGCCGAACGGGCCGGGCGGAGCCTTCCGGATCGCGCGGCCTCTATAGCACCGGGTTTACGCAGGTGCCAAGGCGGGAACGCAGGCCCGCGAGCACGCCGGGCATCTGGCCCGGCAGGTCGTCCGCCGTCAGTCCGGCGCCGAAGGAAGCCGCCGCTTCGCCATGAAGCCAGACGCCCGCGCAG
Organism: Alphaproteobacteria bacterium; assembly: GCA_046538635.1. Classification (GTDB taxonomy): domain Bacteria; phylum Pseudomonadota; class Alphaproteobacteria; order JAJFIK01; family JAJFIK01; genus JBKHIN01. The sequence goes on along the minus strand of JBKHIN010000294.1, from coordinate 179 downwards.
GCGGCCTCGAAGGGCGGCATGCCCTGGGCCAAAAGCCCGGCGACCAACCCCGCCAGCACGTCCCCCGCGCCGGCCGTGGCCAGGTCCGGCGGCGCATTGGCGGCAATGGCCGCGCGCCCGTCCGGGGCCGCCGTCACCGTGTCGGCGATCGCCCCGGCGTTGGCGGCGTCGCACCCATT
>JBKHIN010000065.1:0-10613 GCA_046538635.1 Alphaproteobacteria bacterium | reverse complement strand
GGCGCGGCTGGCGGGCGAGCGGGCGCGGGCCGAGCCCCTGCTGGCCGGGCGGCTCGTCTCCCGGCACACGGCGGCGGTGGGGGTGAATGTCGCCCTCGAGATCCCGCTCGCCCGGGCGGGCGAAACCCGCCGCGCGGTGACCGAGGCACGGCGTATCGTCGATGATCTGCGTGAGAACCATCCGGAGCTGCGCGTGGGCCTGACGGGCATCGCCGCCATCAACGATGCCTTCGCGGTGGCGACCCGGCAGGATTTGCAGACCCTGCTGCCGCTCATGCTGAGCGTGCTCGTCGTCGCCATGATCCTCCTGCTGCGGTCCGTGCGGGGCACGGTGCTGGCGCTGCTGGGGGTGTCGCTTTCGGCCCTCATCGCCATGGGCGTGGCGGGCTGGCTGGGAGTGAAACTCACGCCCTCGACCGCGGCCGCGCCGATCATCATCCTCACAGTGGCGGTGGCCGACGCCATGCACCTGCTCATCGGCTATTTCTCCGCCCGGCGGGATGGCCTGCCCCGGCGGCCCGCCCTGGCGCGCAGCATGGACGAACACGCCTGGCCCATTTTTCTCACCAGCCTCACCACGGCCATCGCTTTTCTGGCGCTCAACTCCAGCAATTCGCCGCAATTGCGCTATCTGGGCTCGATGGCGGCATTCGGCGTGATGTGCGCCTGGCTCTTCACCGTGCTGGTGCTGCCCGTGCTGGTGATGCAGGGGCCGCCCGCCATGGGCGCGGCCTTCCGCAAGGCGCAGCGCTCCCTGCACGGGCTCGCCCGGTTTCTCATCGCCCGGAGGCGGGTTGCCGCCGTCGTCGTCGTTGCGGTCCTGCTCCCCCTCGGAGCGCAGACCTTCTCCCTGCGGATCAACGAAACCTTCTACAAGGATTTCGGCGAACGCGTGCCCGTGCGCGCCGACACCGAGTTCGCCATCGACCGGCTGTCCGGCCCCTGCAACGTGATGTGGATGCTGGACACCGGCAAGGCCGGGGGCGTACACGATCCCGCGTTCATGGCCCGGGCCGACGGCTTCGTGCGCTGGCTGGAGCAGCAGGAAGACGTAGCCCATGTCACCGCCGCCACCACCCTGCTACGGCGGATCGACGCGGCCGTCGTGCTGGGCACCGAACCCGGCGAGGGCGTGCTGCCCGAACGGGCCGACGCCATCGAGGCCTATCTCAGCATCTATGCCGACACCTCGCCCGAGGGCCGGGGCCTGCGCCAACTGGTGAGCGCAGACCGTTCTGCCCTGCGCGTGATGGCGGTGCTGGGAGATGTGGACAACGCCCGCCTGCGGGCCGTCACCACAGGGGCCGAAGCCTATCTGCGCGACCATGTGCCCACGGCCGCCGCCCCCTTGTCCACCGGGGCCTGTTCCATGTTCGCCGTGCTCGCCCACCGCAACATCCGAGCCATGTTTCTGGGCACCGGACTCGCCTTCGGCCTCATTGCGCTCTGCCTGATGGGGGCGCTGGCCAGCATCCGCCTGGGGCTGGTGAGCCTGGTGCCCAACGCGCTGCCGCCCTTCGTGGCCTTCGGGGTTTGGGCGCTGCTTTACGACGAGGTGGGGCTGGCGGCCTCGGTGGTCACGGCTACCAGCCTGGGCGTGATCGTGGACGCTACGGTGCACATTCTCACCCACTATCGCGCGGCGCGGATTGCCGGCATGCCGCCCGACCGGGCGATTTCCCACAGCCTCGGTCAATGCGGTACGGCCATAGGTGCCGGGGCCGTCATCCTGATCTCGGGTTTCGCGATGCTGGGCCTCTCCTCCTTCCGGGTCACTCAGGATCTCGGCCTGCTGACCGCGACCGCGCTGACGGTGGCGATTATCGTGGATTTTCTCCTGCTGCCGCCGCTCCTGCTGCTGACGGAACGTCAGGGGCGAAAGACGCCACGTGAGTGAAAATGCCGGCCGATACGGATGTGCGTGTGCCGGCGCAACGCTTCGCCCGGCATCACCGTGCTGTGCGGTCATCGGGCAGCCGGTGGTCTGCGTTGGCCGGTATGTTCACCTCAGACGGTTCGCTTTCGATAGGTCAGCCAGACCAGCATCACGAGGCCGGCCGTGGCCGCCAGGATCGAGCCGGTGAGAATACCGAGCTTGGCGGCGTTGAGCATTTCAGGGGCGTAGGCCAGGCCTGCAATCAGCAGCGACATGGTGAAGCCGATCCCGGTCAGGAATGCGCCCGCCGCCAGGAAGGGCCAACTCAGGCCGGGCGCACGGACCGCCAGGCCAAACCGCACGGCGAGCCAGCTAAAGGCCAGAACACCGATCGGCTTGCCGACAGCCAGGCCCGCAATGATGGCCACGGAGACAGACTGCCCGATATCGGCCGCCGAGATCAGGACGCCCGCGTTGGCCAGCGCGAAGATTGGCATGATCACAAAGCCGGTCCATGGGTGGAGCATCAGTTCCAGCCGTTCCACAGGAGAGAGAGCCTCCGTGACCGCGATGCCGGCCCGGCGCAGGTCAGCGCGGTCGGCGGTATCTCCGCTCCAGTGCTCGCCTGCCGGATGGGAAAGCACGCCCCCGAGGATGGCGCGCAGACGTGCATCGCTTACCCACACCCGCGTCGGGGTCATCAGGCCCAGAACGACGCCTGCGATCGTCGGATGGATGCCGGAAGCGTCGAAACACAGCCAGACGGCGGCTCCGAATACGAAATAGATGGGAACGCTTCTGATACCGATACGGGCGGCGCCTGCGATCACCGCAAGGCTGAACATCGCAAGCCCCAACGCGATCCAGTTGAGCGACTCGCCATATCCCACGGCCACAACCAGGATCGCTCCGACATCGTCAAAGATTGCCAGGGACAAAAGAAAGAGGCGCAGAGCCGGCGGGATGCGCGTGCCAAACAGCGCCAGGCAGCCGACAACGAAGGCGGTGTCGGTAGCCACCACGGTCCCCCAGCCCTGCATTCCGGGCTGACCGCTCATGAGCGCGAGATACAGCGCCGCGGGGACGACCATGCCGCCGAGCGCCCCGGCAAACGGCATCGCCGCCAGCCGCATGTTCCGCAACTCACCAAGGACGAGCGCCCGCTTCAGCTCCAGGGCGATGACAAAAAAGAAGAACGTCATCAACCCGTCATTGACCCAGTGCCGCAAGGTGCGGCTGAAATCCAGCGGGCCGAAGTAGAGGCCGATCTCCGTCTCCCAGAACCCCAGAAAAGACGCCGACCACGGAGAGTTCGCCAAACCCAGCGCAGCGAGAGCCGCGATCAGGAGCATCACACCGGATGCGGCTTCAACCCTGAGAAATCGGTTGAATGGTCCGGTGAACCGGTCGGCGATTGCGTGCGGAAGTTCTGGGCCGCTTGGTTCGGTCATGCCGGGCTTCTGTCCGTTTGGCAGCCCGTAATGCCACCGGGGCATTTCCGGGACTGTTCAAACAAGTTCCATACCTGCTGAGAGAAACTTTCACGAATGGGTTGATTTCCGCCTTCTACTCATCAGGTTGGGCCCGGAGTTTCCACTCATAGACCTCACCACACTGATCGTCTTGGTCCTTCATGCCGAACGGCCCCGCCTTGCTGGGCCGGGTGTGGTAAAATCACCGCCGCCGCACGCGGCAGGCAAGGCGCAGAATGCGGACTTGCAAGCGCGGCGGCGGCGATAATCAAGCGGCTGAGGCATTCACGTCTCAGCCGTTATCGTCAACGGGGCCGGTTTTGGCCCGGATGATTCCGCTTGTGGTCTTTCCGGTCGTCCTTCCGGTCGTCTTTCCGGTCGTCCTTCCGGTCGTCTTTCCGGTCGTCCTTCCGGTTACGGGTCCGGCGTTCATTGCGGCCGTCTCTCCGGTTATCCGTCCGGCCTTGAACACTTCGCTCCTGCCGTTGCTGCCGCTGCCGGTAATGCCGCTGCCGCTGCCGGTAATGCCGCTGCCGCTGTTGCCGGTGATGCCGGTACTGCCGCTGCGAACGCCGCTTCTGACGGTGGTAATAGGTATCATTGCGGCGGTACTGGCGATAACGCTTGCGGCGGTCCCGATCGAAATTCCCAATGTGGGCGTAGAAGTCGAACAGGGGCAGACTGAGCTGGAAACCAAGCCTGTTGTAGGGCCGCCGGTAACGTTCGTGCATCAGAAAATTGGCGCTGACCCAGCCGGAACGCCGGCGATACTGGACCTCGCACCAGACGTACCTTGGCGTGCACCGCCTGACATAGACTCGTTGACCGCGTGGAATAATGAGGATGCGCTGGTATTCCACACTCGGCCCGTAGCGCATACTTGTTCTCGCCGAAGTGTAACCGTGGTCCGCCGCGGCACTCGCCGGGAGGGCGAGCCCTGCCGTAAGCACAGCTGCGGCTGCAATAAGCATTTTCATTGGAATTACTCCATACTTTAGTCTAGGCTTTGAATATTGGCTTAGACACTACATGAACACCTTGGTTTCAATTTAGTTCCATTTGTTTACATGACCGGATGCCGCCGTTCCGGAAGCTGCGCGAATTGGCCGTGCCCGGCGCGCTGCGGCGCCGGGAGGCGCAGGGGAAAGGCCTGTATTCGGTGAAAAGAGGTGAGAAGAAGACAGCGTCAGGCTGCTTCCGCAACAGCGGTCTCCAACCCGGCGAGGCCTCTCAGCCGCACTCTCGCCCGTGACAGGCGGGAGCGAACGGTTCCCAGCGGTATGTCGAGACGTGCGCCCGCCTCCTCGTAGGTGAGTCCATCCAGACCAATCAGGGAAAGAATGACTTTTTCGTGGGGCGGCAGCTTATGGAAGCCATCGACGACATACTGCAATTGCATGGCCTGTTCCTGGTTCGGCCGAGTCGACAAGGCGCTCTGAGCGGCATCCTCGAGCGCGATGTGGACGGCCCCTGTCTTGCTCTTGCGGACCTGATTCAGAAACTGCCGCCGGCAGATGGTGAAGAGCCATGCGCGCAAATTCGTGCCCGGTTCGAACAAATGCTGCTTGCACAGGGCGCGTTCAACACTGTCCTGAACCAGATCGTTCGCGTCGTCCCGGTTGCGCGTCAGAACCAGCGCAAATCTGTGCAGCGGAAGCAGTGATTCTTGAAGCTCGGTTGAATCGATGTGACTTTTCACGCACTTATCTTTCCATAAAACATCAACAATTTGAAAATAATCACTAAAATGTTTTATGCAATTAAAAGTTATTATGACAAAGTGCAGAGATCATATTCATATAAATGTGCATTTGGTAATTATAATCAAATCACGATGTCGTTTATTTTGCGGGGAAGTGTGCTCCTGTTTCTCAGAGCGTATCTCGCGCAACATATCGAGCGCGCGCTACAGTCCGGCTGCGGCTGAGCCTCGAAACGAAGGCTGTCTGCGGCTGCAAGTAACCGTCAGACATACTCCTGGTACTGATGACGCGGCACAGGGCCTGTGAGCGCGGGTTCAATTCAGTGGAAGGATGGCACGGCCCGGAAATCAGCATTGCCTCCCGGCACCTTGTCATTTGCCGGCCGCGAGTTCCGCGACGACGCGGCACAAACGGTCGATGGAAACCGGCTTTCGCAAGGTGGCGTCGGCGCCCAGCCTGTCGGCGATGTCGACGTATGAAGCGTTCAGAATTTCGCCGCCTCCCGAGACGGCGAGAACCTTCATGTCCGGGCGGACGGATTTGATCTCGAGCAGCGTTTCGATACCGTCCTTGTCCGGCATGATGAGGTCGATGATGGCGACGTCGACCTGTTCCGTCTTCACGATTTCGATACCCCTGGCGCCGGACCCGGCCGCGTGCACCGAGAAACCCGCCTTTGAAAGGGCGCTGGACCAAAGTTCCCGTATTCGCGGATCGTCGTCGATAATCAGCACAGCGGCCATCAGACAGCTCCAGGCAGCGAGATAATGTATTCAATGGTCGCACGTTAGTCGGGGATGCTTAAGGAATGCCTCAGTCCAGAACTTCACGAACCTTTTGCGCCAGCATATCGATGCCGTAAGGCTTTTCGAGCAGCGCGTCCCCCGGTTCGAGCGCAAGCTTGTGGGGGGCATATCCGGATGTAAAAAGAACGGGCAGATTTGGGCGCTGCTTGCGCATCTCCCGCGCGAGATCGCTTCCGCTCATCCCGCCAGGCATCACCTGATCGGTAAGCAGGAGATCGAAGGCTTCCCCTTTCGCCAGAAGATCGAGCGCGGCCGGGCCGTTTTCGGCTTCCAAAACCTCATAACCCAGCATCTTCAGTTTCATGACGGTGGTTTCGCGCACCCGCGAATCGTCCTCCACCACCAGTATGCGTTCGTTTCCGCGCGGAAGATCGCCGTCCCCGGCGGCGCGGGCGGAAGCCGGCGGCGCGGCCGGTTCCTCTTCCATCGCCGGCAACAGAATGCTGACGGTTGTGCCCTTGCCGGGCTTGCTGTCGATCTCGATCCAGCCGCCCGATTTCTTCGCGAATCCGTAAACCATGGAAAGTCCAAGGCCCGAGCCCTTGCCGATTTCCTTCGTCGTAAAGAAGGGTTCGGAAACCCGCTCCAGCAGATCCGGCGTCATCCCCGCGCCCGTGTCGGTGACCGAAATACGTGCATAGGCGCTGGGATAGGTCCCCGCCTTTCCGGCGTCGCGCCGGTTATCCAGCTTGACGGTTGCAGTCCTGACCGTCAGTTGACCGCCGTCGGGCATGGCGTCCCGCGCATTGACGGCGAGATTGAGCAGGGCGGCACGAAGCGTCGCCTCATCGGCATAGACGGCAGGCGTGCCCTTTTCGACGCTGATCGTGACGCGGATGCTCTCGTCGATAATGCGCCGGATCATCTCGGCGGTCTCGGGGATGAGCGCATCGAGGTCCACCCGTGCCGGCGCGAGCGTCCGCCGGCGCGCGAAGATCAGCATCTGATGGGTCAGATTGGCCGCAAGCTTCGCCGCTTCCAGCGCCGTTTGAATCTGTTTTCTGTCGTCCGTGGCCGCTGTGCGGCGCGCGAGCAGTTCGAGATTTCCAAGAATGATGGTGAGCAGATTATTGAAGTCATGCGCGACTCCGCCTACAAGCTTGCCCATGACTTCCATCTTGCGGGCCTGGCGAAGCTCTTCCTCCGTGTTCTTCTGTTCCGTCAGATCGCGCAAAGCGGCGGTAAAAACCCGGAAGTCGCCGATATGAGTCTCGGTGACATCGAGCATCAACGGCGCCAGGGAGCCGTCCTTGCGCCGCCCCGTGATTTCGCGCCCGGCCCCCGTCACCTTCTTCCCGGACGCCTTCCAACCGGCCAGATATTCTTCAAAATCGCGGCGGTCCTGCTCGGGGACGAGCATGCCGGCATTCCTGCCGGTCACCTCTTCCGCCGAATAGCCGAACAGGCGTTCAGCACCCGGACTGAATGAGATAATAACCCCGTTGTCATCGACATTGATCACGGCGGCGGGGAGTGACGCCAGGATCGAGCTCAGCCGCGCCGTATGCTCCTCCAGGGCCTCGCGTCTTCTTTCGCGCTCGGTCACGTCCAGCATCGCCAGAAGCAGATAATCGGGCGCGTTTTCGGCCGGGCGCACGCGCCGTGCGTTGAGCAGCAGTGTTCTCCGCCCCAGATCCTTGAACTCGGCATCCACCTTGTAGTCTTCCACGGACGCATTGCCCGGTATCACCTGGTTGAGCAGCCTCCTGAATTCCGGAATGTCCCAGCGCCGCTGCTCGATCTCGAAGATCGACCGCTCCTGTACATCCCCGGCAGACGTGCCGAAGGCGGCGCTGTAGGCGCGGTTCGCCATCACGACCTTGAGGTTCCGGTCGAGCACGATCAGCGGCTCGCGCACCGTGTCGACGATGCTTTCGTAGAACGCCCGCGCCGTCTGCGCCTCAGCCTGCGCGACCTTCTGGGCGGTGATGTCGAAAAGGGTAATCACAACGCCCTCGATGACGTTGGTCTGCGTCCGGTAGGGCAGCACCCGCCGCGTGAACCATCGCCCGTCCTCCGCTTGCAGATCGCGTTCTCTGGGAACAAGGTTCTCCAGAACTTCACGCGCATCCTTGATCAGCGCCGGGTCCTCGATCTTCCATTTAATGTCGGTGAGCGCCCGTCCCGTATCGGTCGGGACGAGATTGAAGAGGGCCGTGGCCGAGCGGGTGAATTGCCTGATCTTCAGCTCCCGGTCCAGGAAGACCGTGGTGATGTCCGAGCTTGTCAGCAGGTTCTCCAGATCGTTCGCCGTGCGCCGTTGCTCCTCCACTTTCTCCTGGAGCTGATTATTAAGCGTGGTCAGCTCTTCGTTGAGCGATTGAAGTTCCTCCTTCGAGGTTTCCAGTTCTTCGTTCGTCGACTGGAACTCCTCGTTCATCGACATCGCTTCTTCGTTTGCGGCCTTGAGCTCCTCGTTCGCCCGCTCCAGATCCCGGATCGTGCTCTGAAGTTCGCGGCGCGTTTCTTCGAGTTCGCGTTCGTAGTCCTGAACATCGGCGGGTCCGGCCTGCGCCTCGCCGGGCGATTCCGCTTCTTCCTTCTGTTCCTCCGTGAACGTGACCAGCAGAAGGTTCGCGCCCTCATGGTCCACCGGATCGACCCTGACCGTCACGGGCCGACGGACGCCGCCGCGAACGACGAAGGCGTCCCGGATGACGGCAGGCTGTCGCGACTTGCCCGCCTCGGCCACGGCCCGCCGCACCTTGACCTGAAGGCCGTTGCGCAGCATGGCGATGAAATCGCGGCTGGCCTCGCCCGCCGGAATCCTGAGAAAGGCGTCGACCGGTCCGGAGAAGTAAAGGCCTTCGTTCTTCGCATTGATAAGAACGGCCGCCGGGGAAAACCGCTCGATCAGTATGCGGCGCGTCAACTCGGCGAGCGCGAGAGAGCGGTGCGGCGCCTTCGCTTCCGGAGCGGCGGGCGGCGCGGTCCGGCGCGCCCTGGCGACGGGAAGATCGAAATGGCGGCGCCGCGTATGTGCCGTTCGCCGGTAAACACGCAGCTTTCCGGATACGGGCTGGAAGAGGTCCGTCTGGTCCCCGGTCGTTTCGGACAGGCCGAGAACGAGAATGCCGTCCCTGCGCAAGGCGAAATGAAACAGGGTGATGATGCGCTTTTGCACTTCCGGATTGATGTAGATGAGAAGGTTGCGGCACAGGACCAGATCGAGCTTCGAGAACGGCGCGTCACTCAGAAGATCATGGTTGGCGAAGACAATCATCTCCCTGAGTTCGGGCAGAACCCGGTAGCTGTGGCCATCCTTCACGAAGAACCGGGCCAGCCGTTCCCGGGAAACTTCCGTTTCGATGGATTCGGGGTAGACGCCGGCGCGCGCGATGGCGAGCGCCTGTTCGTCCACATCGGAGGCGAAGATCTGGATACGTCTGCGCCGGCCCGCCGCCGCCACCTGCTCGGCCAGCAGCATGGCGAGGGAATATGCCTCTTCCCCGGAAGCGCAGCCCGCGACCCAGGCGCGTATCGGTTCGTCCGCCCCGTGGCGCTTGACGATTCCCGGGATGATATCGCTCTCGAGATAGTCGAACACTTCCGGATCGCGGAAGAAGCTCGTGACGGAGATCAGGAGGTCCTTGCGCAATTCCTCCACTTCACGCGGATTCTTTCGCAGGAATTCCAGGTATTTCCTGCCGGACTGGATATGGTTAAGCCCCATGCGCCGCTCGATCCGTCTGAGGAGCGTTCCTTCCTTGTAAAGATCGAAATTTACCGGGGAATGGTCCTTCAGGAAATTGAGAAGTGCAGGGAGCGTGTCGGAGTCCTTCTCGCCGGCGTCTGAAGGGGCGGCGTCCGCCCTGAAATAGCGATGGCGGACATAGGCCAACAGGGTATCCGGCATCTCCGCCACGGGCAGTACGAGGTCGGCCATGCCCGTCGCGATGGCGCTGCGCGGCATTCCGGCATGGGGCGCCTCGTCGGGGTCCTGCACGATCACGAGGCCGCCCTTCTCCTTCACGGCCTTCAGCCCCAGCGTTCCGTCCGTACCCGTCCCCGTCAGGATGATGCCGATTGCCTTCTCGCGTTGATCCTCCGCGAGCGAACGAAAGAACGCGTCGATCGGCATGCGGCCGAGCGCCCGTTCCCTCTGCAGCTCAAGGCGCAATTTCCGGTCCTTGATGGTCAGCACCGCCTTGGGCGGGATCACATAGACATGGCCGGGCTCGACGGGCATGCCGTCCCGGGCGGCGGCGACGGTCATCGCCGTATGCGTGCCGAGAAGTTCGGCCATCATGCTTTGGTGCTCGGGGTCGAGATGCTGGATGAGCACGAACGCCATGCCGCTGTCCGGGGGCATCGCCTCGAGAAACCGGGTCAGCGCCTCCAGCCCGCCGGCGGAGGCGCCGAGCGCCACGACCGGACAGGCCGCCTCCGGCCCGGCGGCTTCAGGCTTGCCAGGTGAGTTCGCAGGGGCTTTCGCCCGCACCCCCGTCCGTTTCGGATTCTTTTTCGATGTCCGGGTTTTCGGGTTGGGTGACTTCGCCACGATGCACCTCTTCGAGGTTTACGCCTTACAGGGGCGCCGATTTCAAGGCCGGAATCTGCGCCTTTGGCCGGCGCCCATCAAAGCCGCTATCGGGGCGGCTGCGGAGGAGCAGGGCAGGATCGCCCGGAGCCCGAAGTCGACCCAGCCCGTTATTTCCTAACAGATGCTGAACGGACCCTTTTTGCCAGAGGTCAGTGAACTCAGGCCTCGGCCAGCCGGTGCAAACGAGGAACGAGCAGTTTCAACCAGAACGCG
>JBKHIN010000064.1:0-10614 GCA_046538635.1 Alphaproteobacteria bacterium | reverse complement strand
CCGGTTTCCTTTTTATGCGGCCGACAATTTCAACTGCAGACCCAACCTCGACAGCACGGGTCTGCAATGAAAGTAGGGCAAGACAGTCCATTCCGCTCCCGCTTTGCGATCAACCTCTCCCGGGATGATGAACGGCGAGACGAAAGGATGACCAGGTTGCGGTTCGGACCGGAATGCGCCGTTGGCCTGTCAACAAAACGGAACTGCCGGAATCTCCCCGCGGCCCCTGCGTCACCCTTGAAGTGTGCTGAAATGCGCCGTTTCCGCCCGGACACGCCCCCCTTGCGCCGCCTTGAAAAGCGATCCCTGCCCGGTATCATCTCGTGGCGAAACGGGAATTTGACGGGGAAACGGGGCCGCGCCTGCACGCCGCCCTCCCCCGCGCCTGCCGGAGAGCCGCATGGACCTCACCTTTACGCCCGCCGACGAAGCCTTCCGCGCCGAGGTGCGCGACTTCATCGAGAAAAACTGCCCGCCCCATCTGCGCGGGCCCCGGCGCGAACTGCGCAGCAAGGAGGATTTCCTCGCCTGGCACCGCATCCTGCACGAAAAGGGCTGGATTGCGCCCTCCTGGCCCGTGGAATATGGCGGCACGGACTGGACGGTGACCCAGCGTTACATCTGGCAGGAGGAAAATGCGCGCGCCGAAACGCCGCCCATCCTGCCCTTCGGCATCGCCATGGTAGGCCCCGTCATCTACACCTTCGGCAGCGACGAACAGAAGAAGCGCTTCCTGCCGCGCATCCTCTCCGGCGAGGACTGGTGGTGCCAGGGATATTCCGAACCGGGCGCGGGTTCCGACCTCGCCTCGCTGCGCACGCGGGCGGAAAAGAGCGCCGGCGGCAGCCACTATATCGTCAACGGCATGAAGACATGGACGACGCTCGCTCAGTATGCGGACTGGATCTTCTGCCTGGTGCGCACCGATCCGAATGCGGCCAAGCCGCAAACGGGCATTTCCTTCCTGCTGATCGACATGAACTCGCCGGGCGTGGAGGTGCGGCCCATCATCACCATCGACGGCGGGCACGAGGTCAACGAGGTCTGGCTCGACAATGTGGAGGTACCGGTCGAAAACCTCGTGGGCCGCGAGAACGAGGGCTGGACCTACGCGAAGTTTTTGCTGGGCCATGAGCGTTCGGGGATCGCGGGCGTGGCGCGCTCCAAGAAGGCCATCGAGCGGTTGAAGGAAATCGCCCGCGCGGAACTGGTGGACGGTTCGCCGCTGATCGACGACCCGGATTTCGCGCGCAAGATCACCGAAGTGGAAGTGGAACTGACGGCGCTGGAATACACCGAACTGCGCACGCTGGCCTCCGAACAGGCGGGCCAGGGGCCGGGGCCGGAAAGCTCGGTCCTGAAAATTCGCGGTACGGAGATTCAGCAGCGCATTACCGAACTGGCGCTGGAGGCCGTCGGCTATTACGCCTATCCGTTTCCGGAAGGTGAGCGCACGGAAGGTTCGAATGAACCGCCCGTAGGGCCGGACTACGCCGAACATGTCGCGCCCGTCTATTTCAATATGCGCAAGGCGTCGATCTATGGCGGCTCGAACGAAATTCAGCGCAACATCATCGCCAAGATGATTTTGGGGCTTTAGGGGTACGGCCGGCGGATGCGCAAATAGTTCCGCTCATCCCGGCGAAGGCCGGGATCCAGGGGACGAGCCACGGGGCAGTACTGGACCCCGCCTGCGGCGGGGTGAGCGGAGGAGAGAATGATCCGCGAGCGAGCGGGCCAAGTGAGGACAGAATATGGATTTCTCCTTCTCCGAAGAGCAGACGCTGCTGCGCAATTCGGTCCAGCGCTTTCTGCAGGACAAATATGATTTCGAAACCCGCCGGAAGATCGTCGCCTCGGAGGACGGCTGGCGGCCGGACTACTGGCAGCAGTTCGCCGAGCTGGGCCTGCTGGCCGCTCCGTTTGCGGAAGAATTCGGCGGGCTGGGCGGCTCTCCGGTCGAGACCATGATCGTCATGGAGGAGTTCGGCAAGGGGCTGGTGGTCGAACCCTACCTGCCCACGGTCGTGCTCGGGGGCGGGCTTCTGCGCCACGGCGGCTCGCAGGCGCAAAAGCAGGAACTGATCCCCCGTATTCTCGGGGGCGATCTCGTCCTGGCCTTCGCCTATGCCGAACCGCAGGGGCGCTACAATCTCGCCGACCTCACTACCACGGCGAAGAAAAAGGGCGGCGGCTTCGTGTTGAACGGGCACAAGTCCGTGGTCTTCGGCGCGCCCTGGGCGCACAAGCTGCTCGTCAGCGCGCGCACTTCCGGCGGCCAGCGCGAGGAGAAGGGCATCACGGTGTTCCTGGTGGACAAGGAGGCGAAAGGCGTCACCACCCGCGATTATCCAACGGTGGACGGTCTGCGTGCATCGGAAATTACGTTCGACAATGTCGAGGTCCCGGCAGACGCGGTCGTGGGCGAGCCGGACCGCGGCCTGCCCCTGATCGAACGCGTGTCCGACGAAGCCATCGGCGCCCTGTGCGCAGAGGCCATCGGCACCATGAAGATGCTCACCGACGCCACGGTGGAATATTCCAGGACGCGCAAGCAGTTCGGCGTGCCCATCGGCTCTTTCCAGGTCCTCCAGCACGCCATGGTGGACATGTACCTGAATTACGAACAGTCCGTGTCCATCACATACATGGTAAACATGAAGCTGGACGAGCCGGAGGCGGAACGCAAGAAAGCGGCCTCTGCGGCCAAGGCCTTTATCGGCAGGGCGGGCCGCTTTATCGGGCAATCTGCGGTGCAGATCCACGGCGGCATGGGCATGTCGGACGAACTCAGCGTCGGCCATTACTTCAAGCGCCTGACCATGATCGACACCATGTTCGGCGATGCCGATCATCATAGCCGCCGTTACCGTCTGCTGACGACATAGGGAGAAAGACGGTGTCCGATGCCATCACTCTTGAGACGGACGGCCCTGTCGCCACACTGACCTTCAACCGCCCCGATGCACGCAACGCCCTGGGCGCGCCCGGTGACGGCGACAGGGCGGCGGAACTGTGCGGACGCATCAATGCGAACCGGGAAATCCGCTGCGCCATCCTGACCGGTTCGGGTACGGCGTTTTCGGCGGGCGGCAATCTGAAGGCCATGCGCGAGCAGGCCGGCATGTTCGAGGGCCCGGGCACGGCCATCGCCGACAGCTACCGCACGAATGTTCACCGCCTGGTGCGCGCCTTCTGGAACCTGGAGGTGCCGCTGATCGCCGCGGTCAACGGCCCGGCCATCGGGCTGGGCAACGACATCGCCTGCATGGCGGACACGCGAATCGCGGCGGACACGGCGCGTTTCGGCGCCACGTTCCTGAAGATCGGCCTGGTGCCGGGCGACGGCGGCGCCTGGCTGCTGCCGCGCGTCATCGGCATGGCGCGGGCGGCGGAACTCCTTTATACGGGTGAAATCGTGGATGCGGAAACGGCGCGCGAATGGGGCCTTGTCTCCCGTGTCGTTCCGGCGGCGGACCTCATGGCGGAGGCCCGCGCACTGGCCGCGAAGATCGCGGCCCAGCCGCCCGATGTGCTGCGCATGACCAAGCGCCTGCTGCGCGAAAGCATGCGCGCCGACTTCGACACGATCATGGAGCTTTCTGCCGCCTCCCAGGCGCTCGCTCACCACACGGAAGATCACCGCGAAGCACTCGACGCCTTCCTCAACAAGCGCGACCCGGTGTTTCGCGGCCGGTGAGTTCCGCCGGCCGGCCCCGTCAGGACATCAGCCCCAGCCCCCGAAAGCTCGCCGTCATGCCCTTCCCCACCACCAGGTGATCATGCACGTTGATGTGCAGGGCTTTCGCGGCGGCGATGATTTCCTTCGTCATGTCCACATCGGCCCGCGACGGCGTGGGATCACCGCTGGGATGATTGTGCACGAGAATGATGGCCGAAGCGCGCAGTTCCAGCGCGCGCCGCACCACCTCGCGCGGATAGACGGGCGTATGGTCGATGGTGCCGCGCTGCTGGACTTCATCCGCAATCAGAACGTTCTTGCGGTCGAGAAACAGCACCCGGAACTGTTCCTCCTTTTCGTGCGCCATCGCGGCTGTGCAGTGATCGACCACCGCCTGCCAGGAGGAGATGACCGGCCGTTTCTGCGCCTGCGTGCGCACCAGTTTCTGCGCCGCCGCCTGTACGATCTTGAACTCGTCCGCCGCCGCCTCGCCCATGCCCTTTATCTCGACAAGGCGCTCGCGCGGCGCACTGATGACTTCGGCAAAGCCGCCGAAATGCGCCAGCAGATCCTTCGCCAGATCCTTCACGTCCTTTTGCGGAATGGCGCGGAACAGGAGCAGTTCCAGCAGTTCATACTCCTGCAGTCCGTCGGTTCCCGCCCGCCGGAATCGTTCACGCAGGCGCTGCCGATGGCCCTTGCGATGATCCTCTCCCGCCTTCCGCGACGCGGACTTTTGTTTCGCCGCCGGGGCCGGACCCGCCGCCGTTCGCGGAAATTCGATGACCCCTTGCGGTCTTTCCCGCAACCCGCTCATGGTGTGCGCCTCCCTGTGCCGCATCTATTGATAGCGCGGATCGGGACTTAACGGTAGAGGAAAGTTAGCGTTTTGTTCCGGCGTTGCCTTCGCGCACGGTTCCGCCCGCCTCAGCCGACGGCTTGCGGCTCCGGCTCGCTCCGCCGTTCCAGCCGTTTGCGCATGGTTTCGGCGGACTTCCGCTCCTTGCGGCGCTGACGTTGCGGCGACAGTTCGCCGGCCAGGATGAAACAGGCCGCGGCGCCCAGAAGGCAGAACAGGGTCACGCCCAGTTCGAAATTCGAACTGGTACGGAACGGCACCAGCACCTTCCCGTCGCTCTCGATGGCAAGCGGAAGGCAACCTCCGGCCAGGCACTTCTGGCGATCATACCAAACCTTGATGACCCGCCGCCCCTCCAGCGCCCGGTCCAGTTCCTCGTTCCGTCCCCAAAAGGTGGGATGCTGAAAATGGCTGCGGGCGATCTTCAGGTCGAAGCTTGAGCGGCAATACAGGCTGTCGCCCACGAGACAGGCGGTCTGCGGTTCAACGGGCTTTCCGGAGGCCATCGTGACCTCGTTCCGGCCCCAGGGTTCGAGCAGCCCCAATACGCCCGGCGCCAGCGCATAAAGGGTTCCCAACACCCAAAGGAAAATTCGCACCGGCATGCTGGCGCCCCTCTAAACCTTTGCCGCCGCCTGGCGAGTCGCTGCCCACTGCGTCAGCCTATCACAGGCTTCGCCGATCTGGGCTTCCGAGGCCGCAAAGCACAGGCGCACGGTCCTGTGCCCGCGCACGCGGTCGAAATCGCCGCCCGGAGTCATGGCGATCCCCGTCTCCGCCAGCAGGGCCCGGCAGAATGCGCCGGAGTCCTCTGCCCAGCCGGGCAGCCCGGCATAGACATAGAAGGCTCCCGCAGCCTCGGAGAGATCGCGAAACCCCGCTTCCCGCAAGGTCGCCAAAAGTCGGCTCCGGTTGCGGCCATAGCGCGCGACCCGCTCCCGGCAGATTTCGACGGCCTCCGGCTCGAACGCCGCAAGCGCGCCATATTGCGAGGGCGTCGGCGGCGCCACGGACAGGTTTTGCGCCAGCCGCTCCACCGTGCGCACAAGTTGTTCCGGCAGGACCATCCATCCGATGCGCCAGCCGGTCATGCAATAGAACTTCGAGAACCCGTTCACCACCACGGCGTCCGGAATGTCGGCAAGCGCGGTCGGTGCAGGCTCGCCGTAATGAATGCCCTGATAGATCTCATCACTGATGACGGGCGCGCCATGCTCGCGCGAGAAGGCTTCGAGGGCCTTTAAATCTTCCCTTTCCAGCACGGCGCCTGTGGGATTGGCGGGACTGCCGGAGAGAATGCCGCCGGCCCCGCCCGGGAGGCGGGAAAGCGCCGCCTCGTCCAGCCGGTAGCCCGTCGCCGGATCGAGAGGAATATCAGCCGCTTTCAGCCCCAGCGCCTTGAGGATGTTCGGATAGGCCGGATACCAGGGCCGGCCCAGCGCCACGCGCGCGCCCTCGTCGAAGAGCGCCAGCAGGGCGTAGATCAGCCCGGCGGAGGTGCCCGTGGTCACGGCAATGCGCCCCGGCGCAATGTCCAGATTGTGCTCCTCGCCGTAATACCGGGCGATGCGCGCGCGCAGGGCGGGAATGCCCAGGGCCTCCGTGTAGCCCAGCGGACCGGAGGCCATGGCCGAGCGGATCGCCTCCAGCACGGATTCCGGGGGGCCGTCGAAGGGTTGGCCGATTTCCAGGTGGAGAACGGAATCGCCTCCCGCGGCGCGGGCATTCGCCTCCCGCAGCACGTCCATCGCCAAGAAGGGGGCGACGCCGGCGCGCCGGGACGGCTTGAGAGGCGCCTTACTCATCGCGTTCGGCCTCGACCGCGAGCCCGAAACCGTTGGGATCGAGCGCAAGTTCGCACCGGTTGCCGACCGCCAGTCCGGCGCAGGCCGTCGCATTGACCAGATCGAGCGGTCCGGAGCCGTTGTTCAGGATGACGTCGGCGAGCGTCTGCCCGGTTCCGGGCCGCGCCGCCATGGCGGTATAGACCGAGGCGGCTGCTGCCCGGGGACCGCCCGCGCCCACCACGACGAGGGTCAGCAGGCCGTCCTCGCCGCCGCCCATCATGACAGGGGACAGAAAGGCGCCGCTCAATCCGAAAGGTCCCAGAGACGGCGCGCGCGCGAAGACCATCCCCGTGGAGGGACTGAAGCGGCCCGAACCGAAGGGGCCGTTCATGGTCAGCCCGCAGCCGACCGCATCGCCCCGGCCGTCCATGACGAAGAACGCCGTGGAACCAAAGTCCGCAGGCAAATCGTTGGGCGCGCCGAAGCGCTTCAGCAGGCCATCGGCCAGTTCCCTCAGGCCGGCGGCGCTGGAGATCTCACGGGCCGCCGCTTCCCGGAACAGGGCGTCGAGGAAGGCCCCGGATCCAGTGCGCTCCGCCGGGATCAGGAACCGCCGCCCCGGCGCCGTCTCCACTTCCTGGGCCACCGTCCAGACGGGCCGGTACTGTTCGAGTTCTTCGACGGTCAGGCGTCCGCCGGTTTCGGCGACCAGCGTCTCGGCGCGCCCGCCCGTGTAGAGCGCACGCGACCCTCTGCTCTGGATCCGGGAAAGCGTGCTTGCGAGCCGGTCCTGGCGCAGCTTGTCGCCTTCGGCGAGGGGCTCGCGCCCGTCCAGGAAAAGCTCGCGCAGGCCCCGGTCTTCCCGCAGAACATTCCGGGCGCCCGCCAGCCGCTGGGCCAGCGCGTCGGATACCCGGAAACCGTCATCGGCAAGATCCTCGGCGGGTTCCACGACAAATGCCCAGTTGAGGCGGCCAAGCCGCCGGTGCAGATCCTCGAAGCCCTTGACGTTGCCCGGCACGGCGGCAAAGCCGGTGCGCTGCGGGTCCCGGGGCAGGAAATCCAGGCTGAACGTACGGTCTTTCGAAACGTCGTGGACCAGGCACAGCCCGCCGCCGCCCAGCCCCGCGGCCGAAGGATAGGTCACCGAAAGCGCGAAATAGAGCGCGGTAGCGGCGTCGGCGGCCGACCCGCCCTTGGCGAGAACCCGGCGTGCCGCATCGGCCGCCACCGGCTCGTCGGCGATGACCAGTCCGTCGAAGCCCGCCGTGGTCGAGCGGGCCGGCGTGGCCCGGGCTTCCTCCGCCGAAATCATGACGGGCGCCCGGTCGCCCGGCGAACCGCCGCCCAGCAATCCCAGGCTGCACCCGCTCTGCGCAAGCGCGGCAAGACAGGCCGCCAAAACGTTCAGGCTCCGGCCGGAAATCGGCAAACTCATCGGCTGTCCCCAAGGAACGAACTTGTGACGCGCCGGGAGGCCGACCCTCCGGGTCTGAACGATTGACCTCTCTCCGGCAGCCTCATAGGCTGACGGCGAAGCGATCTTTACCCGCGCATGCACGTTCGGGTTCGACATGGCACAATCGGCCGCGTTCATCAAGCAGCCGGACATTAACGCGGTTGGAGACAAGTCAGTGCGCGTGAGATTGCCGTCCCGGCGGCCGGCAAGACGGTCGGGGAGTGGCGCAGAGGAGCAGGGACGTGAATCCTGAATTGGCGAAGAACATGAGCACGGCGCGGCGCATACTGGGGCGCGTGGTGGTTCTGGCTGCCCTGTGCGCAATCCTCATCGGGTTGACCGGCCATGCGGCCGAAGCCAAGCAGCAGATCCGGACCATCCGCGACGCCGAGATCGAAGACATGCTGCGCGACTGGTCCGACCCCATCTTCAAGGCGGCGGGTCTGACGCCGTCGTCGGTGGAGATCATTCTGGTCAACGACCCCAGCATCAACGCCTTTGTGGCGCTGGGCCAGAACATGTTCATCCACACGGGGCTCATCAACGAAGCGGACCTGCCCAATGAAGTCGTCGGGGTCATCGCCCATGAAACCGGCCATATCGCGGGCGGCCATCTGGCCCGGCTGCCGGGCGCCGCGGGCAAGGCCACCACGCCGCTGATCGTCTCCCTGCTTCTGGGCGCGGCGGCCATCGCCGCGGGCGCACCCGACGTGGGCGCGGCGGTAATGTCGGGCGGCGCGCATATCGCGCAGCGCCAGATCCTCGCCTATAACCGCACGCAGGAGTCAGCGGCAGACCAGGCGGCCATGCGCTATCTGGAGCGAACGGGCCAGAGTTCCAAAGGATTGCTGACCTTTTTCGACCAGTTCCGCGACAGCACGGTCATGATGGACCGCTCCATCGATCCCTACGCCCAGACCCACCCCATGCCCCAGGACCGGATCGCGTCCCTGGAACAACGGGTGGCGGAATCGCAGTTCCGCGACCGGAAGGACAGTCCGGAGGAGATCCACCGGCTGAAGATGGCCCAGGCCAAGCTGCATGGATTTCTCGACGATATCGGGTCGGTCTACCGGCGCTATCCGGAAAGCGATCAAAGCCTGCCCGCCCACTATGCCCGCAGTATCGCCTACTTCCGCGAAGCCAAGGTGGAGGAGGCCCTGGACGAATTGACGCCCGTGTTCGAGGCCGAACCGGAAAATCCGTATCTGCACGAGTTGAAGTCGCAGATCCTGTTCGAGAACGGACGGGTCAAGCAAGCCATCCCGCCCGCGCGCCTGGCGCTCGAACTGGCCCCGGACGAGCCGCTGCTGAGGATCGCGCTCGGTCAGGCGCTGCTGGCGTCCGACGAGGCGGGCGCGGACCGGACGGTGGCTCTGGAGGCCAAGAACAATCTCGAAATGGCGGTGCGCGAGGACCCCCATAATCCGCTGGCCTGGCGCCAGCTCGCCCAGGCCTATGCCCGGCTGGGAGATGAAGCCATGGCGGACCTGGCCACGGCGGAACGCTATTTCGCCGTGGGCGCCATCGGAGACGCAAAGGGTTTCGCCATGCGCGCGCGGCGCAAGCTGAAGAAAGGTTCGGAAGCCTGGCAGCGGGCAAGCGACATTCTGGTCACCGGGGGCGATGGTGAGCCGGGAGAGGAAACGCCCATGCCGCGCGACCCGAAACGGAAACCCGGATTCAATTTCGAATGGCGCGCCGGGTCCCGGTAATGATCCTTCGGCGGTGGTCAGGATTTCAGCGAACGTTCAGGTTCGCTGGTGTTTCTTACCGGAGCCGTGGATGAAGACGACGAATGACGGGAGCGCCGGGAACCGGCCCCCCGAGCCGGAAGTCATGCGCTTCGGCTTCACGCTATCAACCAAGAGGGCGTCAAAATGGGTACAGAACGGATTGTTGTCGCGGCCGTCGCCGGTCTTGCGCTGGGCCTTTCCCTTTTCGCGGTATTTCGGCCCGGCCCGGCCGCCGCTCCGGCGGGCGGAGAAGCCTTCGGCGCCAGGGTCAAAACGTACTTGATGGAAAACCCGCAGGTGCTGTTCGAGGCCGCGGACGCCTATCAGCAGCAGGAGACGGAAAGGGCCCAGGACAAGCTGCAGGCCGCCGTGGCAGAAAACCGGGAACGCATCCCCGATCTGCCGGGCCGGTTCTACGCCGGTAATCCGGACGCGGAGATCACGGTCATCGAATTTTTCGACTACCACTGCGGATACTGCAAGTCGGCCATGCCCACGCTGTTCGAACTTGCGGAGCAGAACGAGGACGTGCGGATCCGCTTCATGGAATTCCCGATTCTGCGGCCGGAATCGGAAGTCGCCTCCCGCGCGGCCATCTCCGCGGCCGAGCAGGGCAAGTACTTGCCCTTCCACCGGGCCCTGATGTCCGCACCCGGCGTCCTCTCCAGGGAGCGTATTTTCGCCATCGCCCAGGATCTCGGCCTCGATCTGGAGCAATTGAAGGCGGATATGGACTCGGAGAAAACCACCGAAATCCTTGAGGCGCACCGTGCCTTTGCCGAACAGGTGGGCTTCGACGGCACGCCGGGCCTGATCGTCGGCGACAAGGCCATGATCGGCTGGCATGAAGAAACGATCCGCGGCTACATCGCCGAGCAGCGCAAGAAGAAGAGTTGAACTTAACCCATGTCATCCTCCGGCCGCGCGCAGCGCGGACCGGAGGACCTCCTGCAATATGCCGTGAGCCCCGCTTTTGGTTTGTGGGCAGAAGATCCCCGGGTCGGCTTGCGGCCGCCCGGGACAGGTTGATTTATCAAGTCGACCGTTAAGAAGCCCCGGTTGCCTTGATGGCTGCGGCTTTTGAGGTGGCG
>JBKHIN010000293.1:0-4351 GCA_046538635.1 Alphaproteobacteria bacterium | reverse complement strand
CGAGGGCGGCGGAAATGGCCGCGGCGCCCAGTTCCGGCGCCGTCTTCGGGCCCAGTTCGCCCTGGAAGGAACCGAGCGGCGTGCGCGCCGCGCTCACAATCACGACGGGATCGGTTTTCGGATCGGTAATGGTCATCGGGGGGCCTCCGGGTCACACCGGCGCGGTTGTCGTCCACGCCGGCCACGGCAGATTCGACGCCGTCACTTTGGTTCGATAAGCTGGCATTTGTAAAGTTGACGGGCGCATACCGGCTGCGCCGGCCTGGTCCGCCGGGGCGATAATATCTGCGTCATGTCGAAACGGCATTTGGAGTGTTCAAGGGGCAGAGGAGTTCAGTTCATGGTTCGGAGGATCGGCCGCATCGCACTGATGTTGGGCCTTGCAGCCACGGGGATGGCGCTGGCGGCGGGCGCTGCCAATGCGCAGGAGAACAAGGGCAAGATGCTGGCGGGCGTGAGCGCCGCTGAGATCGCCAGCATCATGACGGATTTGAAGATCGAGTCGGAGCAGTTGCCGGTGCCGGGCAATGAGCCGACGATTGTGGGCATGCTGCCTTCCGGCGCGAAGTTTCTCGTAAGTCTCGGAGCGTGCAGCGAGAAGAGCGAGAACTGTCAAGTCATTCAGTACAGCGCCATCTTCGTCGCAAAGCCGCTGCCGCTGGCAGACTTCAACACCTTCAATTCCCGCTTCGCGTTCGGCAAGGCCTTTCAGACACGCGAAGAAGAAGAAAACAGGATGGTCATTCGACACGCGGTGATCGTGGCCGAGGGCATTTCCCGAAAAGCCGTGAAGGAAAACATGGTCCTCTTCGTTCAGGTAACCGGCTTCTTTGTCCGTTTCCTGTCGGAACGCATGAACACGGTGTCGGCCTCGGCCGACAAGCCGGCGGGCGACAAGCCCGATGCGATCACCAATGTGGCAGGCGAGCTTCCGGCCGACCAGACGCTGGCGAGCTTCGGCGAGACGGCCAGGAAGCATCCCGGGATCATCAACAAGGTGACGGCCAAGGAAGCGCCCAAGTGGGCAATCAAGTAAGCCGTTTGCAGACTGAAGAGCGTATTTCGAGGCGGGCCAATCGCGGCCCGCCTTTTTTCTGGTGCGCTGCGCTGATGAGAAGCGTCCCAGATGCGTCAGTTCGGACCGCCGGAGTGGGAAGCCGCTGGTTTGTCCATGCTTCTTTTGAACGCGTCCAGTTTTTCAACGTCATACCACTGCCCATTGGCATAGACTCCGGAAAGCTCGGAAAGCGCCCCGAGGCCGGCCAGAGGATTGGACGAGAGCAGAATGAGTTCGGCTTCCGAACCGGGCTCAATCCGTCCGCCTCCCGCGCCCGCCCCTTCGAGCATGCGCGCGGGAGCCGCCGTCGCCGTCATCAGCGCCTCGCCGGCACTGAGGCCCGCCTCAACGTAAATCTCCAGTTCCCGATGCAGCGAAGCGCCGGGAGCCACGAAGGCGTTGGGTGTGTCGGTGCCGGCAGCGATATTCACCCCCGCTTTGCGGAGTGCCCGAAACAGCGCAAGCCTGTGCGCGCGGCCCCGGCCGATCAGCGGCCACTCGCCTTCATCCAGCCGGGAGGCGGTACGCTCATTCTGCTCCTGCCACAGCGTCTTGATCCATTCGGGAAGTTCCGCAATCCCTTCCTCCGACAGCCAGGTCCGGACAGCCTCTTCGCGGCCCGCGCTCCGGTCCCGTTCGATCAGAGTGGGAACGACCCAGACACCGGACGCCGACAATCGCCCGGCCAGCGCCTCCATACGTTCCGGATCGACCGGCGCAGCCATGTAGAGTTCCACCGCCCACCAAGGCAGTTCCGGGCCGTCCGGCGCCGCAATCGCCTTTCCAAAACTGGTTATGTGCTCGATGGACCAATGCGCGCCGATCGCATCAGCCAGAGGCACCTCGTCCGGGACATGGCCCGCTACAGGAAGTTCCTGACGTTTCGCCTCCGTGATGATTGCCGACCAGGCGTCCCGCTCCAGCCGGTCATACACCTTGATGAAGTCATAGCCTGCCGCCGCCTGCCTGCGCACCGCAACCCGTGCCGTCTCCGCATCCGGTATCGAGAGATTGTCTTCCCGCAGCGGCGGCGAGCCGTCGATAATCGGACCTGCCGTAATGATCCGCGGACCCGGCAGTTCTCCCTCCTCTACGGCTCTCCGCCACTCAAGCACATAGGGGCGGCCGTCCATGCTGCGAACCGTCGTGACTCCGTAAGCAAGAAACAGTTTCAGGAAGTCCGGATCTTCCAGATGTTCCAGATGGACGTGCATGTCCTGAAGGCCCGGCATGAGCCACTTTCCGGCGCCCTCGATCCTCGTGGCCCCGGGAGGAACTTTCACGGTCTTTGCCGGTCCGGCCACCACGATCCGCCGGCCGCAAACGACAACCGTCCGCCGGTCGAGAATCTTGCCGGGGCCGGTCATGGAGATGACAGAAACATTCACGAAAGCGGTCGCGGGCTCCTCCCCCGGGGCACACGGCACCTGTTCCGCGACGGCTTGCCGGGCAAAAAACATGCAAATGGCCAGAGCCCATCCGGTTCGTATGCGTATTGATTTACTCAAACTGAGTCCTGCCGGGTGTCAACGCAGTGCCCTACCCCGTTTCCCTGAACAGTTCGCGGCCGATCAGCATACGGCGGATTTCCGAGGTGCCGGCGCCGATCTCGTAGAGCTTGGCGTCGCGCAGCAGGCGGCCCGTGGGATATTCGTTGATGTAGCCGTTGCCGCCCAGAAGCTGCACGGCGTCGAGCGCCATCAGGGTCGCCTTTTCGGAGGCGTAGAGAATCGCGCCCGCCGCGTCCTTGCGCGTGGTCCTGCCCGAATCGCACGCCTTCGCCACCGCGTAGACATAGGCGCGGCAGGCGTTCATGGCCGTGTACATGTCGGCGAGCTTGGCCTGGACGAGTTGGAAGGAGCCGATGGGCTCGCCGAACTGTTTCCGTTCGTGCACATAGGGCAGCACCACGTCCATGCAGGACTGCATGATGCCCAGCGGCCCGGCCGACAGGATGACGCGCTCATAGTCGAGGCCGCTCATCAACACGCCAACGCCGCCATTGAGGGGGCCGAGCATGTTCTCCTCGGGCACCGCGCAATCCTCGAACACCAGTTCGCTGGTGTCCGAGCCGCGCATGCCCAGCTTGTCGAGCTTCTGGGCGGTGGAATAGCCCTCGAAATCCCTTTCAATGATGAAGGCCGTGATGCCCCGCGCATCGGCCTGCGGATCGGTCTTGGCATAGACCACGAGAACATCCGCTTCCGGACCGTTGGTGATCCACATCTTGGTGCCGTTGAGCACGTATTCCTGGCCCTTCTTTTCGGCGCGCGTGCGCATGGAGATCACGTCCGAGCCCGCCCCCGGCTCCGACATGGCAAGCGCGCCCACATGCTCGCCCGAAATCAGCTTCGGCAGATAGCGGGCCTTCTGCTCCGGCGTGCCCCAGCGGCGGATCTGGTTGACGCACAGGTTGGAATGGGCGCCATAGGAAAGCCCGACACTGCCCGATCCCCGGCTGATTTCCTCCATCGCCACGACATGTTCCAGATAGCCCATGCCGGCGCCGCCGTGCTCTTCCTCGACGGTGATGCCGAGCACGCCCAATTGGCCGAGCTTGGGCCACAGGTCGCGGGGGAACCGGTTGGTCTCATCGATCTCGGCGGCGCGCGGGGCAATGTGATCGGCCGTGAAATTGCGCACGGACTCGCGCAGCATGTCGGCCGTCTCGCCAAGATCGAAATCGAAATCGGACACGCTGTTGGGGATCATGAGGCGTCTCCTCCTTTGCCGGCCGCCGGTAACCGGGGCCTGTCAAAGAGGTAGCACTTCCCGCGCAAACGCCCAAGCGGTCACCGGCTACAACCGCGCGTGCCCCGGGCCCCGGCGCGCGCGGCCTGCCCTACTCCGCTTGCGGATCGTACATTTCCACCACATCGGCGCCCGTGAAGACCGTGAAAAAGCCGGCGCCGGAGCCGCCGCCCAGGACGTACAGGCGGCCGTCCACCTGCGCGGACGCCATGCCGTGACGCGGCGTGGGCATGGGCGCGAGCGCCGTCCAGCGATCCTCCGCCGGGTCATAGGCGAAATGGCTGTCGTAGGTCTGCAGATCCTCGATCGAGGCCCCGCCGACGACGTGCAGGCGGTCCCCGACGACCGCCATGGCGAGGCCGCTGCGCCCGCCGGGCAAGGGCGCGCCCCGGCGCCAGCTTCCCGTTTCCAGGTCGAGAATGTCCAGACGCGCCGCGTTTCCGCCGCTTCCGCCGCCCGCCACATAGATGCGGCCGTCCAGATAGGCGGCCGCCAGGCCCGCGCGCGGCGATGGCAGCCGGAAGGGCGCCACCCCCCAGGACC
>JBKHIN010000063.1:0-10647 GCA_046538635.1 Alphaproteobacteria bacterium | reverse complement strand
CCTCTACCGGCAGCGCTATCGTCGCCGCCGCCTGTGCGGCGATGCCCTCGCGCCGCCCGGTGAAGCCCAACTGCTCCGTGGTCGTGGCTTTCACATTAACGCGGCTTGCCGGCACGCCTGCAATTTCGGCGATGCGTTTGACCATCGCCTCCCGGTGCGGGCCCACCTTGGGACGCTCGCAGATCAGCGTCACGTCCAGATGCACCACGCGTCCGCCGCGCCCTTCGATCAGGGAAACGGCGTGGCGCAGGAACTGATCGGAACTTACCCCCTTCCACTTTTCATCCGTTGGCGGAAAGTGCTGGCCGATATCGCCCGCGCCCAGCGCGCCCAGCAGGGCGTCGGTGAGCGCATGCAGGCCCGCATCGGCGTCGGAATGGCCCGTCAGCCCGTGGTCATGGGGGACGGGGACGCCACACAGGATGACCCGGTCGCCGGGGCCGAATTTGTGCACGTCGAAACCGGTGCCGAGCCGGGTTTCCATTTGCATCACGTGTCCGTGCTCCCTGATAAGCTCGCTCGCGGTGTCGAAGTCGCCGGGCAGGGTGATCTTGAGATTGTCCCTGGCCCCCTCCACCAGCCCAACGGTAAGCCCGGCGGCCTCGGCGACGGCGGCATCGTCCGTGTACTGGTGGCCGCGCGCCTGTCCGTGTGCGGAGAGAATGTCTTGGTAACGGAAGCCCTGGGGCGTCTGGGCGCGCCACAGCCCTTCGCGGGACACCGTGCGCTCGATAATGGGCATGTTCCCGGAATCCGCCTGCGCGCGCTTGAGCGTATCGGTTACCGGCATGGCGGCGATGGCGCCGGGATGGTGCGCACAACCCTCGATCACGCGGGCGATCAGCCCCGGTTCCACCACGGGCCGCGCGCCGTCATGGATGAGCACCACGTCCGGCGCGTCCTCCTTCAGCGAGGCGAGGCCCAGATAGACCGACTCCTGGCGCGTTTCGCCGCCGGGCACCGGCTCGAGCAGGTCGAGCGTTCCCGCCGCCTCGTCATACAGATCGCGGTCGTCGGGATGGATCACCACACGGATCATGTCCACCAGCGGATGGCGCGCGAAGGCTTCCAGGGAATAGCCCAGCACCGGCCGGCCATGCACGGGCCGGTATTGCTTGGGCAAGCCGCCGCCCGCCCGGCTGCCGCGCCCGGCCGCCACCACCAGTACGGCGACGCGCTGTGAACTCATCGGGGCCTGCTCCCTGAAATGGCGGACGGCGGGCTTCAGCAAACGCATGGACGCCTGCCCGCGCCGCGCGCCGGGTATATCGGCTCGGGCCCGCTTCCGCAAATGCCGCCGCGACCGCCGTACGCTCCTCTACTTTCGGGGAGTCGTAATCCGGGACGCTCTGTGTTTCTATTCCTGCCCCCAAAGCCGGAACGGGGCAACATTTCGGGGCTTTGAGACAAGCGGAATCATGACGGGCTGCTCAGTGAAGACAGGCGCGACGACTGCGGATGTGCCGCCGCCCGCACCGCTGCGCGCGGGCGGGGTGCAGATTGCCGCGCCGGTCCTTCTGGCGCCCATGTCCGGCATCACCGATATCGTCTTCCGCCGTCTGGCGCATCGTTTCGGCGCGGGCCTCGTGGTGACCGAGATGGTGGCCAGCCGCGAAATGGTCTGCGGCGACCGGGACTCGCTGCGGCGCATGGCGGGCGACCCGGAGGTCAGGCCCCATGTGGTGCAGCTCGCCGGGCGGGAGGCGCGCTGGATGGGCGAGGCCGCCAAGGCGGCGGCGGATGCCGGGGCGGACATCATCGACATCAATATGGGCTGCCCGGCGAAAAAGGTGGTGGGCGGCCTGTCGGGTTCGGCGCTGATGCGCGATCCGGATCACGCCCTCGGCCTGATCGAGGCCACGGTGGCGGCGGTGGACGTGCCGGTCACGCTGAAAATGCGCACGGGCTGGGACGAGACCAGCCGCAACGCGCCGGAACTCGCCCGGCGGGCCGAGGACGCGGGCGTGCAGATGATCACCATACACGGCCGCACGCGCTGCCAGTTCTACGAGGGGCGCGCGGACTGGGCCTTCATCCGCCGCGTGAAGGAGGCGGTATCGGTCCCGGTCATCGCCAATGGCGATGTCACCGGCGCCGATGAGGCCCGGGCGTGCCTCGCGGAATCGGGCGCCGACGGGCTGATGGTGGGCCGGGGCGCGCAGGGGCGGCCCTGGTTTCCGGGCGCGCTGGCACAGCAGTTGACGACGGGCGCCCCGAGCCCCGAGCCCCGGGCGCACGAAATCCACGCGGTGATCGTCGAGCATTATGAGGGCTTGCTGTCGCTCTACGGGCGGCATGTGGGCACCCGCGCGGCGCGCAAGCACCTGCTCTGGTATCTGGACCGGCTGGCCGCACCCGCCGCACTCAGGCAGGCCCTGTGCCGCATGACCGATCCGGCCGAAGTGCTCAAGGCTCTGGATAATTTCTTCGCGGCGGGCGAAGTCCGCGCCGGGCCGTCCGGCGCGTGGAGGCAGGCGGCATGACGGCCCGGGCACGCGCGATCCGCAAACCCCGCTCCGCAAGGGAACGGGGGGAGATGCCCGCGCCGGAGGGTCTGGGCGCGGCGGCCCGGCGGCAATTGCGCCGCTACTTCGCCGCCCATGGCGATTCCCTTCCGCCACCGGGGCTCTATGACCGCATCCTGCGGGAAGTGGAGCGCCCGCTGCTGGAGGAAGCTTTGCGCGCCACGGACGGCAACCAGGTGCGGGCTGCCGAACTGCTTGGCCTTAACCGTAATACACTGCGCAAGAAGCTGCTCAACTTCGGGCTGTTAAATCCACGCATCACGAAGTGATGCCCAGGCATAGAGCCTGTTCGGTCTGTTGTTGACCGCGGTCACAGCCCAGCGCAAGGATAACGGGAAAGGGAAGATTTGATACAAGGTTAAGAGTGAAGCTGGCCAATCATGTCGGAGAACAATACGCAACCGAATGACTCTGGATCGGGGCAGGGGAACAGCAGCGGACGACGCATTCCCTTTTCTGTCTACCGCGGCCCGCTGGTCTTCGGCCTCGGTCTTCTCGGACTGGCCTGCGTTTCGCTTTATTTTCTGTGGCCGGGGGCCGCATATAGCGAACGGGTCGTGGCGATCATCGACCGGGCCACACTCGCTACCAAGGCATATGTCAAAGAACACCATGATCTTCTCATCTCGGGTACCCGCAACATCGGCGGCCTTTTTCAAGATTTGAGCGAAAAAGATCTGCCCGCCAGGGAGGAACTCGATCAGCAGCTGATGGAGTATGCCTTCCGGTATCGTTTGGCGGGCGTTTTCATAACCAATGGCAGGGGGAAGGTCCTGGGCGGTTCCGATCCCGAACTGAATGAAATTCCAGTCTCCCCGGATGTCGAACGTCTCAAGCAGGGCGACCCCATCGTCTTCGTCAGCGACCGCCAGCTCGCCGCGGTGATGAAGTTGCCGGGCTCCCGGGATGTATTCCTTTTCGCCACCCGGAACCTCAATCCCGAGCTTCTGGAAGTGTTCGGCGAAACCAAACAGTTCATCCACAAAATCGAACGTTCAAAATCCCGGCTGCAGAAACGCCGCCTTTTGTTCGTCGTCGGTTACGGCGGAATAGCCGGAATTATTTTGATTATCTCAGTGACCTGGGGCGTCCGGGCGGCGAATCTCGCAGCTCCAAAGTGATGTAGGCAGGCAACAATAGTGTTGATCTGTCATCGATCCGCGGGCACACTGCGGCCCAAAGGTAACAGCCACGACGGGCGTTGGGGACCACCTGAAGCGACACAAGCTGGCCGGTTGACCGCGGGACCGCGCGGTACGGGAGGGGGACTCGCGTTCGCAGGGGGGAGTGACCCGAGGGACCATGGCGTCGCGGGAAGAGACAGGGCCGGAAGATCCCGCAACGGGGCGGGAAGAGACAGGGCCGGAGGCGCCGGGGCCGGAAGTTGCCGATCAGTGGGGCGCGCGTTTTGCGCGTCTGGCGTCGGGCTACCGGGGGGCGCTGGCGATTGGCCTGGTGCTCATTGTCGCGGCCTGCATCTCAATGTACCTGACCTGGCCGGTCCTGACCGGCCAGCAGCCCATCGCCCCCTCCAGCCGGACGACATTCTGGTTGATTATCTGGAACAGCGGGCTGGCCTTCGGCTTTGTGGCGTTGCTCGCCTGGATCCTCATGCGGGTCCTGCGCCAGCGGCGGCCGCTTGTCTCCGATGGCCGGCTCGACCTGCGTCTTGTGGGCGATTTCCTGTTCATCGCCATCGTGCCCACTCTGGCCCTGGCCATATTTGCCAGCTTCACCGTGATCCTCGGCTACGAAACCTATTTCGGGGAGCGCACAGAGGCGATCATCGACCGGGCCAAGACCGCCACCAAGGCCTATGTCCAGGAGCACAACGATCTTCTCACCGCCGAGATTCAGGACATCTCCGCGCAGATCAGCAAACTGAGCGATGAGGAACTGCTCGCCTCCAGGGAGGCCTTCAACCAAAGGCTTGCGGGCTACGCGTTCTTCTATCGCATGGCGGGCGTGTTCGTCATCGATGCCCAGGGCCGCGTGCTGGGAGGGTCGGATCCGAAGGTCGCCGAGATTCCGGTCACGCCCGATATCCAGCGCCTCGAGAAGGGCGATCCCATCGTTTATCTCAGCGATCGTCAGCTCGCCGCCGTAATGAAATTGCCGGAGTTCCCGGGCGCCTTCCTGTTCGCCACCCGCGACGTCAACCCCGCGCTTCTGGGCATGTTCGGCGAGACCAAGCATTTCATCGAGGAGTTCGAACAGTCCAAGAAGCAGCTGGGTGAAAATCAGATTCTGTTTGCCATCAGCTATGCGGTCGTGGGTGCGGTCATTCTCACCGTCGCCCTGATCTGGGGCATGCGGGCGGCCAACCGGATCGTCCAGCCCATCGGCTCGCTGGTGGTGGCGGCCGAACGGGTGCGCACGGGCGATCTTTCCGCACGCGTCCAGGTGCCCATGAAGGCGGACGAGATCGGCGTTCTGGGCCGCGCCTTCAACCGCATGACCGGACAGTTGCAGGCCCAGCGCAACGAACTGATCGAGGCCAACCGCCAGTTCGACCGCCGGCGGCGGTTCACCGAGGCGGTGCTTTCCGGGGTGACCGCTGCCGTCATCGGCCTCGACGCCGAAGGCCAGATCACGCTGGTGAACCGGTCGGCGCTGTCCCTGCTGGGCGGCCGCCAGAAGGATTTCGTCGGCCGCGACCTTCTGGAGCTGGTTCCCGAACTGGGGGACCTGCTGCGCTCCGCCCTGCTTTCCAACGCCAATCTCATCCAGGGGCAGGTGGATCTGGTTCGCGGCGGCAAGCTGCGTCATGTCACGGTGCGCGTGACCTCGGAAACCGGCCTCGATGAAACCAAGGGCTATGTGGTGACGCTGGACGA
This sequence comes from Alphaproteobacteria bacterium, assembly GCA_046538635.1. Classification (GTDB taxonomy): domain Bacteria; phylum Pseudomonadota; class Alphaproteobacteria; order JAJFIK01; family JAJFIK01; genus JBKHIN01. Next base: position 5,285 of record JBKHIN010000063.1, on the reverse strand, counting down.
CGTGACCGAGCTGGTCACCGCGCAGCGCATGTCGGCCTGGGCGGACATCGCCCGCCGCATTGCCCATGAGATGAAAAACCCGCTGACGCCCATCCAGCTTTCCGCCGAACGCCTGCGCCGGAAATACCGCAAGGAAATCGAGTCGAACCCCGAGATTTTCGAGCAGTGCACGGAAACCATCATCCGGCAGGTCAACGATATCGGCCGCATGGTGGACGAATTCTCGACCTTCGCGCGCATGCCCACCGCGGTCATCCGCGAGGAGGATCCGGTCGAACTGGTGGAGAAGGCGATCTTCATGTACCGGGTCGCCAATTCCGACATCGAATTCGTCTTCGATGCCGAGACGTCGCCGAGGAGCATCAACTGCGATGCGCGCCTGGTAAGCCAGGCGCTGATCAATGTGCTGAAGAATGCCTGCGAGGCTGTCAACGCGCGGATCCTTGCCGAGGGCGATGAGGCCGCGCCGGGTATTGTCCGGATCGAGATCATTGAACACGACAATACCGTTTCCATTCAGGTTACGGACAATGGCTGCGGATTGCCCAGGGAAGGCCGCAACCGGCTGACCGAGCCCTACATGACCACGCGCTCCAAGGGCACGGGTCTGGGCCTGGCCATCGTTCGAAAGATCATGGAGGACCACGGCGGCACGCTGGTTCTCGAGGACGCGCCGGAGCCGGAGCAGGGGCGGCGCGGTGCAATGGTGCGGCTGACCTTTCCGAAGGAGCCGGCCGTAAAGGGGGAGAGGGCAACCGGCCGCGAGCCGCCCGCGGAGGAGCCTCGCCCGGAGGATCAACCGGTTGACCAGAAAGCAAACGCGTAAAAAGTGGGTGTAAAATGGCTTCAGATGTTTTGATTGTCGATGATGAGTCGGATATCCGTGATCTGATTTCCGGCATTTTGAGCGACGAAGGCTTTGAAACGCGCGTGGCGGGGGATGCCGATGCCGCTCTTGACGCCATCCGTCAGCGGCGGCCGTCTTTGATCATTCTGGATATCTGGCTGCAGGGGAGCCGTCTGGACGGTTTGCAGTTGCTGGACGTCATCAAGCAGAACGATCCTGAATTGCAGGTCGTGATCATCAGCGGGCACGGCAATATCGAAACCGCGGTGGCGGCCATCAAGAAGGGCGCCTACGACTTTGTCGAGAAGCCCTTCAAGGCGGACCGGCTTCTTCTGGCCGTGGACCGGGCGCTCGAGGCCATGCGTTTGCGCCAGGAAAACATCGAGCTTCGCCAGCGCGCGGGCGACGGCAAGGAATTCATCGGCCAGTCGCCCGCCGTGCAGCAATTGCGCCAGATCATCGAGCGCGTCGCGCCCACGAACAGCCGTGTGCTGATTTCCGGACCCTCCGGCTGCGGCAAGGAGGTCGTGGCGCGCCTGATCCATTCGCGCTCGCGGCGTTCCAACGCGCCTTTCGTGGCCATCAACGCCGCGACCATTTCCCCGGAACGGATGGAACTGGAACTGTTCGGCGTCGAGGGCACCGAGCACGAGCCCCGCAAGGTCGGGGTTTTCGAGAAGGCGCACGGGGGCACGCTTTATCTCGACGAAGTGGCCGAGATGCCCCTGGAGACGCAGAGCAAGATTCTCCGCGTCCTGGTCGACCAGACCTTCGAGCGTGTCGGCGGGGGGACCAAGGTCCAGGTGGACGTCCGTGTCATGAGTTCCTCCAGCAAGAACCTGCGTGAGGAGATCGCGTCCAACCGCTTCCGCGAGGACTTGTTTCACCGGCTGAACGTGGTGCCCATCCGCGTGCCCAGCCTTGCCGAGCGGCGGGACGACATTCCCCTTCTGGTCGAATATTTCATGGATCGGCTGACGACGGCATCCGGCCTGCCGCCCAGGCGGATCGGGGACGATGCGCTGGCCGCGCTCCAGGCCCATCACTGGCCGGGCAATGTCCGTCAGCTCAGGAACAATGTCGAGCGGTTGCTGATCCTGGCGACGGAAGACGTCAATGCCGTGATCACCGCCGACATGCTGCCGGCCGAGGTGGGTGCTTCCACGCCCAGCATTCCGCAGAGCAATGGCAGCGAGCACATTATCTCGCTGCCGCTCCGGGAGGCGCGGGAGCTGTTCGAACGGGAATACCTGGTAGCGCAAATTAACCGTTTCGGGGGCAACATATCGCGCACGGCGGCGTTCATCGGCATGGAACGCTCGGCCCTGCACCGGAAACTGAAGTCCCTTGGCGTCAGTCCGGGCACACGTGCTGCCACAGTGAGCGCGTGACCGTACCGAACGGGTGTGATATCCCTCCGCCGCCGGATCCGGCGTAACCGCTTCAGGGACCTCGGTCATGAGGGTTATCATTTGCGGCGCGGGCCAGGTGGGCACCGGGATTGCCCGGCAACTTGCCGCCGAAAACAATGACGTCACCGTCATTGACCGTTCGGCCGATCTGATTCAGAGCATTCAGGAAACCCTGGATGTACGCGGCATTGTGGGCCACGGCTCCCATCCGAACGTGCTTGATCGGGCGGGGGCGGGCCAATCGGACATGCTGATCGCGGTGACCTTCGCAGACGAAATCAACATGATCGCGTGCCAGGTGGCCCATTCGCTCTTCAGCGTGCCCCTCAAGGTGGCGCGCGTGCGCGCCCAGCCCTATCTGCGGCCCGAATGGCAGGACCTGTTCAGCCGTGAGAACATGCCCATCGACGTCATCATCTCGCCGGAGCTGGAGGTGGGCAAGTCCGTGCTCAGGCGGCTGGAAGTCCCGGGGGCTTTCGAGACCATCGAGTTTGCGGACGGACGGATACAGTTTATCGGCGTGCGGATCGAGAAGGATTCGCCGGTCATCAACACCCAGCTCAAGCAGCTTAGCGAACTTTTCCCGGGCGTTAAATCGACGGTTGTCGCCATCTGGCGGCGGAACCACCTCTTCGTCCCGTCGAGCTCGGACCAGGTCATGGCGGAGGACGATCTCTACTTCATCGCCGACCGGAATCACGTCGCGCGCACGCTGGACATCTTCGGCCACCAGGAACAGGAAGCGAGGCGGGTACTGATTGTCGGGGCCGGGAATATCGGCGTTTACACGGCGCGTGAGCTTGAGAAACGGCACGCCTCGGTCAAGACCAGGGTGATCGAGTATAACAAGGCCAAGGCGGAGGCGGCGGCCGATCAGCTTGAACGCACCGTGGTGCTGCATGGCAGCGGCCTGGACCAGGCTCTCCTGCGGGAGGCCGGCGTGCAGGAGACTGAAACCGTCATCTCGCTGACCAACAATGACGAGGTCAATGTCCTGGCCTCGGTCATCGCCAAGACGCTGGGCGCCAGAAAAACCATTGCCCTGATCAACAATCAGGAATACGGGAGGCTTCTGGAGCCTCTCGGCGTGGATGCCTTTATCGATCCGAAAACCACGACCGTGTCCACCATCCTGCGCCATGTGCGCCGCGGCCGGATCAAGGGGCTCTATTCCATTCGCGGCGGGCAGGGCGAGGTGATCGATGCCGTCGCGCTCGAAACATCGCCTCTGGTCGGCAAGCCCCTGCGGAGCGCGAACCTTCCCGACGGCGTGATCGTGGGGGCGATCCTGCGCGGGCGGACCGTGATTACGCCTCGCGGCGACGACCAGATCAATGCCGGCGACCGGGTCATCCTCTTTGCGCAGCACGACGTGGTGCGCAAGGTCGAGCAGATGTTCCGGGTCAGCCTCGAATATTTCTGAGCGACGCCGCTCGGACCGCGGAACGGGGGCAAGCCGCACATGGCCACCGGCAGCGTATTCCATGGACTGGGCTGGGTCATTCTGATAGTGGCCGCGGCCATGATGCTGCCGCTGGTGGCCGCGGGCGGTCCGGCGGAGCCGGGGGTTTTGCGGGCATTTCTGGTTTCGGCGGTCATTACGGGCTTTGCCGGCGGCGGCTTGGTGGTCAGCCTGCGCGGGAAACGCCGGGTGACCGGGCCGCGCGAGGCCATGCTGCTGGCGGCCCTGTCCTTTGCCGCCGTGCCGCTGTTCGCCGCGCTGCCGGTTTACACCTCCTTGGCGCAGGCCGGAGTGGTGGATGCATGGTTCGAAACCGTTTCCGGACTGACCACCACCGGCGCCCCGCTCTTCGACGCGGCGGAGCTTGCCCCGCAAATTCTTCTGTGGCGCTCCCTGCTCGAATGGCTGGGCGGGCTGGGGATCCTTGCGGTGGCCGCCGCCATTCTCTCCGGGCTCGGCCAGGCGCCGCTGCCCGTGCAGCCGGTTCCGGAACCTGCCGTACAGGGCGAACCCAGCCTGCCTCACCTGGAGGAAGCCTTCCGTCTGGTGGCGCCCTATTATGCCGGCCTCACCGCGTTGCTGCTTCTGGCAGTTCTGCTGACGGGCATGCCGTTCGCGCAGGGCCTGCGGTTGACGCTGTCGACCATTTCCACAGGCGGGTTCGGCGCTCCCGGCGGTCTGGACCACTCGCCCGCAGTGCTCATTGTTGTCATGGCGGGACTGGCCGCCGGAAGTTTCAACATTCTCCTGCACTGGTACGGCGTGCGCGGACGGTTCGGCGTGTATGGAAACGACCCCGAAACCCGCGTTCTTCTGGCACTGATCGTCTCCGGCGGCGCCGTGCTCGCGATCGCGGCTACCTGGTTCGGCGGCTGGACGCCGTTTCAAGCCGTATTCAACACCGTCTCCCTCATCTCCACGAGCGGCGTTCTGGTGGCGCCGGAAGGCGCCGTCCCGATACCGCTGCCGCTGCTGCTCGTGCCCGTGATGATCGGCGGCAGTGCGCTTTCCACGGCCGGGGGCATGAAGGCCGTCCGGGTCGGCGTCATGTTCAGGCAGGCGGAAAATGAACTGGAGCGCCTGGCCTTTCCGCACAGAGTCATCCGCAACCGGTTTGGAGAGAGGCGCGTGACCGTCGGCCTGGCCATGGCGATCTGGGCGTCCTTTATCGGTTATGGCGGCGCAATCTCCCTGCTTGCGCTGGCGGTGGTGGCCTCCGGCTTCGAATTCGGCGTTGCGCTGACAGCGGCGGTGGCCGCGGTCAGCAATGCGGGGCCGGTGCTGTTTGCCGCCGACGGGGCGCCGGCGAGCTATGCGGGCTTCTCCGAGCCGATCAGAATTCTGCTTGGCGCCGCCATGATCGCCGGCCGGCTGGAGGTCCTGCTCTTGCTCTGCCTGCTCAATCCGGCATACTGGCGCATCTGACCGGTTCGCCCGCCGCCGCCTGCGTCAACGGGGCGTGTCTTTCACACCGGCGCGCTGCGGTTATGTTAACGCCTCTGGCGTATGATGGCCGGAAATCGTGGTTCAGGTGGAAGGTCAGGGCTTCTCAGTTTACAGATGA
>JBKHIN010000292.1:0-4369 GCA_046538635.1 Alphaproteobacteria bacterium | reverse complement strand
GGCCAGAAGCGCGCGGCCAGTTCCTCCTGCTCAGGCGTGAGGCGCACCAGCGCCCGGGCGGCGGCCATCTCGGCCACATGGGCGATCAGTGGGTTGAAGCGCGGGCGGCCCTTGGCCTCGAAGATTGCGGCCACGGCCTCGCCATTCGTGGCGTCGGCCCCCAGCCCGTAGACCGTCTCGGTGGGAAAGGCCACCAGCCTGCCGTCGCGCAGCAGGCGGGCGGCCTCCTCGATGGCGGCGTCGGTGGCGGGGCGAATCGTGCTCATTTGACCTGTCGCAAAAGGGTTCGCGGGCGCTAATGTGGGACATCGCGGCGGTGCACGCCACCCCGCGCGCACACGGGCCGGAGAGAAACAGGAGGGAACCGCCCCATGACCTACACGCCGCCGATCCGCGACATGGCCTTCGCGCTGGACCACATTGCGGACCTGCCGCGGCTGGCCCAAACGGGCGCCTTTCCGGAGTTCACGCCCGACCTCACGCAGACCGTGCTGGGCGAGGCCGGGCGGCTGGCGGCGGAGGTGATCGCCCCCCTCAACCGCACGGGCGACCTGCAGGGCACACGCCTTCTGGACGGCGGCGAGGTGCGCACGGCGGAAGGCTTCGCGCGCGCCTACCGGCAGTTCGTGGACGCCGGCTGGGGCGGGCTCTGCCATCCGCCGCAATGGGGCGGGCAGGGCCTGCCGCGCATGCTCTCCTTCGCCGTGCTGGAGATGATGCAGGCGGCGAATGTCTCCTGGGGCCTGTGCCCCATGCTCACCCAGGGCGCGGTGGAGGCGCTCATCGATCACGGCACGGAGGAGCTACAGCGCCTTTATCTGCCCAGGCTGGTCTCGGGCGAATGGCCGGGCACCATGAACCTCACCGAGCCGCAGGCGGGCTCCGACGTGGGCGCGCTGAAGACGCGGGCCGAGCCGCTGGGCGGCGGCGCCTACCGCATCACCGGCACCAAGATCTACATCACCTGGGGCGAGCACGACATGGCGGAGAACATCGTCCATCTGGTGCTGGCCCGCCTGCCGGATGCGCCGCCGGGAACGCGCGGCGTCTCCCTCTTTCTGGTGCCCAAGTTTCTGGTGAACCCGGACGGTTCCCTCGGCGAGCGGAACGATGTGTTCTGCGTGGGGCTGGAGAAAAAGCTGGGCATCCACGGCAGCCCCACCTGCGTCATGGCCTATGGCGAGAAGGGCGGCGCCACGGGCTGGCTGATCGGCGAGGAAAACCGCGGCATGGCCTGCATGTTCACCATGATGAACAATGCCCGCCTCGCCGTCGGCCTTCAGGGCGTGGCCGTGGGCGAGGCGGCCTATCAGGCGGCGCTGGCCTTCGCGCGCGAACGCCGCCAGGGCAAGCCCTATGGCCGCCAGCATGAGGCCGTGGAGGCGCTGCCCATCATCGAGCATCCGGATGTGCGCCGCATGCTGATGACCATGAAGGCGAAGGTGGAGGCGGCCCGCGCCATCTGCTACGCCAATGCCGCCGCCATCGACCTCGCCCGCTCGCTGGAGGACGAAGCCGGGCGCGAGGCGGCGAAGGCGCGCGAGGATCTGCTCACGCCCGTGTCCAAGGCCTTCTCCACCGATCTGGGCGTGGAAATCGCCTCCACCGGCATCCAGGTGCATGGCGGCATGGGCTATATCGAGGAGACGGGCGCCGCGCAATTCCTCCGGGATGCCCGCATCGCGCCCATCTATGAGGGCACCAACGGCATTCAGGCGCTGGACCTCGTCAACCGCAAGCTGCCCATGCAGGGCGGCGCGGTGGTGCGCACTTTCCTCGACGAGGCGCGCACCGTGGCCGAGGCGCTGGAACGCTGCGGCGATGCGCAGGCCCGGGCCATGGCGCGGCCGCTGGCGGAGGCCGTGCTGGCCGTTGCGCAGGCTACGGAACATCTGCTGGAATATCTGCGGGAAGAGCCCGTGGACGCGCTGGGCGGCGCGACGCCCTATCTGCGCGCTCTCGGCCTCATGGCGGGCGGGCATTATCTGGGGCTGGGTGCGCTCACCGCGGCGCGCCACGCGGAGGATCCGTTCATGGCGGCGCGGCTGGCCGTGGCGCGTTTCTATGCGGAGAACATCCTGCCCCAGGCCCGCGCCCACGCCGCCGCCGCCGTAACGGGAAAGGAGATGCTGTTCGCTCTGGACCCGGAGCGGATGGGGGGATAGAGGTTCTCACAAAGACACGAAGGAGGCACGAAGACCACGAAGTGAATGTTTTCTTTGTGTCCTTCGTGCCTTCGTGGTGTCTTTGTGTGAACGCCAGGCTGACTACAGGTGAAGCCCCTTGAGACCGAACGATATTCTGGAGCCATTGGTCGCCGCCGCGCTCAAGGCGCAAAGATCCGCCTACGCGCCTTATTCGCGCCATCCCGTGGGCGCGGCGCTGATGACGGGTGACGGGCGCGTGTTTTCCGGCTGCAACGTGGAAAACGCCGCCTTCCCGTCAGGCCTGTGCGCGGAAGCTTCCGCCATTGCCGCCATGGTCGCCGGCGGCGGGCGGCGCATCGCGCATCTGGTGGTCGCCGGACCGGCGGATGTTCCGTGCACGCCGTGCGGGCAGTGCCGCCAGCGCATCCACGAATTCGCGGATCCGGAGGAAACGCGTATAACGGTTGTCAACCGCGCAGGCGAGGTGCTTCTGGAAACCACCATAGCGGAATTGCTGCCGCACGCCTTCGGTCCGGAAAACCTGCCCGGAGGGGGGAAAACATGACAAACGAACAGAACTTCCTGCCGCAGGAGGTCATCCGCATCAAGAGGGACGGCGGCACGCTGACAAGGGGCGACATTGCCGCCTTCGTGAAGGGCCTCACACATGGAAGCGTGACCGATGCGCAAGGAGCCGCCTTCGCCATGGCCGTGTTCTTCCGGGGCATGACGGCCGCCGAAGGTGCGGCGCTGACGCTCGCCATGCGCGATTCCGGCCGCGTGCTGGACTGGCGCGAACTGGGCATTGACCGGCCCGTGGTGGACAAGCATTCCACCGGCGGCGTGGGCGACAAGGTCAGCCTGATCCTCGCGCCCCTGGCGGCCGCCTGCGGCGGCGCCGTGCCCATGATCTCGGGCCGCGGTCTCGGCCATACCGGCGGCACGCTGGACAAGCTTGCCGCCATTCCCGGTTACGACACCGCGCCCGATCTGGGCCGCTTCATCCGTATCGTGAAGGAGGCGGGCTGTTCCATCATCGGCCAGACGGACGATCTGGCGCCCGCCGACCGGCGGCTATACGCCATCCGCGACGTCACCGCGACGGTGGAATCCATACCGCTGATCACCGCCTCCATCCTGTCCAAGAAACTCGCCGCCGGGCTCGACGCGCTGGTCATGGACGTGAAATTCGGCAACGGCGCCTTCATGGACAGCCCGGAGGCGGCGCGGGAACTGGGTCACAGCATTGTTTCCGTCGCGGAAGAGGCGGGCCTGCCCGTCACCGCCCTGCTCACGGACATGAATCAGGTGCTGGGCCGCACCGCGGGCAACGCGCTGGAGGTGGCGGAGGCCGTTTCCGTGCTGACCAATCCGGCGGGCGCCGACGCGCGGCTGCGCGAGGTAACGCTGGAACTGGCCTCGCGCATGGCTGTCCGCGCCGGGCTTCAGGACACGCTGGGCGCGGCGCGGCGCACGGTGGAGGATGCGCTTCATTCCGGCCGGGCGGCGGAAGCCTTCGCGCGCATGGCGGCGGCCCATGGCGGCCCGGCGGACCTGCTCGAACGGCCGGCGGACCACCTGCCCGCGGCACCCGTGGTGAAGCCGGTTACGGCGGACTCGGCGGGCTATGTGGAAACCATGCAAACGCGCGAGATCGGCATGGCCATCGTGGCGCTCGGCGGCGGGCGCACGCGCCCCGATCAGCCCATCGATCCGGCCGTCGGTTTCTCCGATGTCTGCCGGATCGGCGACCTGATCGAAACCGGCGCGCCTCTGGCGACGGTCCATGCCCGCACGGAGCAAGACGCCGAAGCCGCCGCCGCCCGCTTCCGCGCCGCCATCACCCTGACCCAGCGCAAACCCCGCCCGGAACCCGTGGTGCTCGAGGCGGTGGTTTGAAAACATGCGTACCAGGATCACCTCTCCCGGCGGGAGAGGGAATCAGGCCCTGCAGGAGGCGGTGGTTCAGCAATGCGCCCGCGCCAATTTGCCTGTCATCCTCGGGCCGGGCGAAGCCCGGACCCGGGGACCTTGCGCGGCGTGCCGAGCGACGGATCGCGGCATGCGGATGGAGGCTGACGAAAATTATTTCCACCCCTCAATCCCCTCCATCCGTAAAAACGCTTCGTACACGTCCTTCAGGTCATTCCCCTCCAGCGCCTTGAGGTTGCGCTCGATGGTCTTCAGGTCCCGGCGCACGAGCGGGCCGGTGACGACGCCTT
>JBKHIN010000291.1:0-4372 GCA_046538635.1 Alphaproteobacteria bacterium | reverse complement strand
CGAAGCTGAGCGAAGTCGAAATGGTCGTGGATCCGCGCATGTTCCGGGAGTGAGCCGGAGCAGGTCCGGTCCCCGGGCCGCCTCCCCGCCCCTCACTCCAGCACGCAATCCAGGAATTTCGGCTCCGCAATGGCGCCGATGAGCAGGTGGTTCTCATGGACCGCCGCCGTGCTCGCGCCCGAAAGCTCCTCGCCCAGGTCGAGATAGAGCGTGCTGTGCGCGCCCGAGGCGGGATTGATGCGCACCACCTGGCTCGGCGAAAGCGTCTCCGGATCCTCGATATGCGCCATCAGCTTGAGCGGCTTGGGATGCAGCGCCACCAGGATGCCGCCGTCCTGTCCCGGTTCGATATTGTCGGGCAGGCCCGGCACCTTGATGCTCTTGCGCTTCTCCAGTCCGCCCGTATCGGGATCGCGCTCATAGACATGCACCATGCCGCCGCGCGCGGCGCTGACATAGACGGTGCTGCCGTCCGCGGTAAGGTGGATGCCGTTGGCGCCCGCCAGGCCGCCCGCCACTTCCCGCAGGCTCTCGCCGTCATGGTAGAGCACGTTGGTCAGCGGCAGCCCCAGGAAATCTTCCGCCGCGTGCAGCGGATGGCCTTCCGTGTACCAGTGGTCATTGGTGACGTAGAAGCGCGTGGCGTCCACGGCGGTGATGTCGTTGGGGGCGCGCAGGGCCTCGCTGTGGATGGTCTTCACCTTTTCGAACACGTCCCCGCGCTCTTCCAGGATCTCGATCGTATGCCTGCCGCCGCCGTGATTGACGACGAACAGGCGGCGCACGCCTTTCGCGTCCACATGCAGGCTGATGCCGTGGGGCAGGAAGGTTTCGTCCGCCCAGGGCGTGACGTTCACGGGCACGGCCTGCGGATCGGAGAGATCGTAGGTCCAGATCGCGCCCGGCTGCGGTTCGCCGCGCCCGGCGGCGCGCCGGTCATAGCCGGAGAGATAGGCGAGCGTCCGCTCCCGGTCGATGGTGACGTCTTCCGGGCCGATGACGCCGCCCACGCTCACGCAGGCGAGTTCCTTGGGCTCCAGATCGCGGAAGAACCCGGCGGCGCTGACGAACTCAAGGCCGCGCCAGACGACCAATGCCAGGATGATGACCAGAATAATCCAGACAATCCGCATGACTCTGCCCCGCTGGTGACCTTTTGAAACTTAAATCACATCGGGCCGCACAGGGCCATGCCGGAGTGCGTGGCGCGCTGCCGCGCGTGCCCGCCGCGCGCGGCCGGTGTCCCAAAAGGAACGGCCGGGCCACTCAGGCCCGGCCTCCAGGTAAACCTTCGCTCGCGTATGGCGCTTATCCGCGCCGCGCCGCCTGCTCCGGCGATTCGGTCCGGCCCGGCGGTGGCGCCGGCCGTTTCTTCCCGAACAGGCCGGAAAGGAAGGATGCGAGCTTTTCGCGAAGGATTCTCATAGTGAACACCTGCTCTCTGTTGGAGGTGTTGCCACTGTGAGAAGCGAAACCGGCGCGAAAACGGCGCGCAGGGGGCATTTCGCGGCGGAACCGCCGGGATTCCGCCCAACTGGGCGCGGTTGGGTTCCGGCCCAAACCCCTACAGAATGAACTTGCTCAGGTCCGCGTTGCGCGCCAGGTCGCCCACATGCTCGCGGACATAAGCCGCGTCCACGGTCACCGTGTCGCCCGGCTTGTCCGTGGCCTCGAAGCTGATCTCGTCGAGCACCCGCTCCATCACCGTGTGCAGGCGCCGCGCGCCGATATTCTCCACAGAGTTGTTCACCTCCGCGGCAATGTCGGCGAGCGCGTCGATGCCGTCCTCGGTGAAATCCAGCGCCACGCCCTCGGTGTCCATCAGCGCCTTGTACTGCTTGATCAGGCTGGCCTCGGGCTCGGTGAGAATGCGCTTGAAGTCGTCGCGGCTCAGCGGCTGCAGCTCCACCCTTATGGGCAGCCGGCCCTGAAGTTCGGGCAGCAGGTCGGCGGGCTTGGCCAGGTGGAACGCGCCCGAGGCGATGAACAGGATATGGTCGGTCTTCACGCTGCCATGCTTGGTGGAGACCGTGGTGCCCTCGATCATGGGCAGAAGGTCCCGCTGCACGCCCTCGCGGCTGACATCCGCGCCGTGACGGTCCGAGCGCGCCGTGATCTTGTCGATCTCGTCGATGAAGACGATGCCGTCATTCTCCGTCTTGTGCAGCGCCTCCTGGACAAGCTGCTCCTCGTCCAGCAGCTTGTCGGATTCCTCCGTAATCAGATGTTCGTAGGAGTCGCCCACCTTCAGGCGCTTGGTCTTCGTGCGCCCGCCCATGGCCTTGCCCAGTATGTCGTTGAGATTGATCATGCCCATCTGGGCGCCGGGCATGCCCGGGATCTCGAAACTGGGCAGCACGTTCGAACTGTCCTGAAGCTGGACCTCGATTTCCTTGTCGTCCAGTTCGCCCCCGCGCAGCTTGTGGCGGAAGGCCTCGCGCGTGGCCTCGCTGGCGTTCGCGCCCACCAGCGCGTCGAGCACGCGTTCCTCCGCCTGGCGGTGGGCGGTGGCCTGCACTTCCTTGCGCTTCGCATCGCGCACGATGGTGATGGAGACCTCCACCAGGTCGCGGATCATCTGCTCCACGTCCCGGCCCACATAGCCCACTTCGGTGAACTTGGTCGCCTCCACCTTCATGAAGGGCGCCTGGGCGAGCTTCGCCAGGCGGCGGGAGATTTCCGTCTTGCCCACGCCCGTGGGGCCGATCATCAGGATGTTCTTGGGCAGCACCTCCTCGCGCAGGTCCTCCGGCAATTGCTGCCGGCGCCAGCGGTTGCGCAGGGCGATGGCCACGGCCCGCTTGGCGTCGCGCTGGCCGATGATGAACCGGTCGAGTTCGGAGACGATTTCGCGGGGAGAAAATGCAGTCATGGGCAAATCCGGCGGAAGGGCGCCCCTCAGGCGCTCAGTTTCTCAACTGTGATGTCGTGGTTGGTATAGACGCAAATCTCCGCGGCGATCGCCATGGCCTTGCGGCCGATGGCTTCCGCGTCGAGATCGCTGTCGGCGAGCGCGCGCGCCGCGGCCAGCGCATAGTTGCCGCCCGAGCCGATGGCCGCGATGCCGCCGTCGGGTTCCAGCACGTCGCCCGTGCCCGTCAGCACCAGGCTCACGGAGCGGTCGGCCACGATCATCATGGCCTCCAGGCGGCGCAGATAGCGGTCCGTGCGCCAGTCCTTCGCCAGTTCGACGCAGGCGCGCGTGAGCTGTTTGGGATACTGCTCCAGCCGCGATTCGAGCCGCTCGAACAGGGTCATGGCGTCGGCGGTGGCGCCCGCGAAGCCCGCGATTACGTCGCCGCCGGGCCCCAGCGGGCGCACCTTGCGCGCCGAGCCCTTGATCACCGTCTGGCCGAAGCTGACCTGCCCGTCGCCCGCGATGACCACCTCGTTGCCCTTGCGCACGGTCAGAATGGTGGTGCCGTGCCATGTGGCGGTGCCGGCGGCGTCGTTCGGGGAGCCGTTCATGAATGTTCCGTCGGTTCGGGTTCTACCACCAGGATGGCGCGCCCCGGAGCTTCTGTCGGACAAGACCTTCCTTCTCCCCGGTGGCGCGGCTCCTGTTTCATGTGGCCCCGGAGGCCCCCCGGTCAAGAGCGGCGGGGTTTCGGCCCGGATTCCGGCCCCGGCGGCGGCCGGCCGGACGGGGCGGCCGGCCCTGAAGCGCGCCAAATGGTCCCCGCCGTTTTGATGGATTAGGATGGCCGCAAACCCCATCTTCTCCGGCGGAACCTGAAGCCCCTGGCCCGAGGAACCGATTTGATGCGCACGGCCGAGATCAGCCGCACGACGAAAGAGACCGACATCACCGCCCGGGTGAACCTGGACGGCCGGGGCGATTCCGGCATCGCCACCGGCATCGGCTTTCTGGATCACATGCTCGACAGTTTCGCCCGCCATTCCGGCGTGGACCTGCACCTGCGGGCCAAGGGCGATCTGCATGTGGACTTTCACCACACGGTGGAGGACACGGGCATCGTCATCGGCCAGGCGGTGCGCAAGGCGCTGGGGGAGCTGAAGGGCATCCGCCGCTTCGGCGCCGCCACCGTGCCGATGGACGAAACGCTCACCCGCGCGGCGGTGGACGTATCCGGGCGGCCTTACCTGGTCTGGCGCGTGGCCTTCACGCGGGACAAGCTCGGCGACATGGACACGGAGCTGTTCAGGGAGTGGTTCGGCGCCTTCGCCCAGCATGCGGGGGTCACGCTCCACGTCGATAATCTCTATGGCGAGAACAATCACCACATCGCGGAGTCCTGCTACAAGGCGCTGGCCCGCGCCCTGCGCGAGGCGGTGGAGATCGACCCGCGCCAGAGGGGCCGCGCGCCGTCCACCAAGGGCGTGCTGGGCGAGGGCCAGTGAAGCGCATTCC